>DASZMW010000147.1:0-2557 GCA_035551735.1 Humibacter sp.
CGCCACTCTGGGGCATCTACGCGGGATTCGAGTTGTACGAATCGGTCGCCCGCAGCGGCGCGGAGGAGTACATCGACAACGAGAAGTACGAGTACCGGCCGCGGGACTTCGCGCTGGCAGAGGCAGCCGGCGAATCGCTCGCGCCCTACCTCACCATGCTGAACAAGGCTCGGCGCGAGCATCCTGCGCTGCGGCAGCTGCGCAATCTGCACGTGCACTCCAGCGAGGATGACGCGGTGCTCGTCTACAGCAAGCACCTCGACCGCGAATTCACCGGCACCCGCAAGCCCGACACCGTGATCGTCGTCGCCAACGTCGACCCGCACTCCGTTCGCGAGACCCTCGTCCACCTGGACTTGCCGGCGCTCGGACTCGAGATCGGCGCCACGTTCGAGGTGAACGACGCGGTCACCGGCCAGACGTGGAACTGGACCTCCGCCAACTACGTGCGGCTGGATGCCTTCCACGAGCCCGTGCATATCCTCACCGTGAAGGCATCATGACGACCACAACGAAACACGCCGACGGATCCTCCGCCATGCGCCCGACGGCTGTCGACCATGACGTGCTCTCCGCCGTCGCAGAGGGCCGCTACCACGACCCGCATTCGGTGCTCGGGCAGCACGTCGTCGCGGAGCCGGGCGTTGCGGACCGCGTCACCGCCATCCGTGCCCTGCGTCCGCTGGCCAAGGCTGTCACGGCCGTTGTCGCCACCGGAGCGCGGCTCTCGCTCGCCCACATCGGCCACGGCGTCTGGCAGGGCATCAGCATCCTCGGGCCCGAGCCGTACCTCATCGAGGCAACGTACGACGACGGGCCGGCCTGGATCGCCGACGACCCCTACCGCTTCGCGCCGACGATCGGCGAACTCGATCTGCACCTCGTCTCCGAAGGACGGCACGAACGGCTGTGGGATGCCCTCGGCGCGCATCACCGCGAGCACGAGGGCGTCGCCGGCACCGCCTTCACGGTGTGGGCGCCGAACGCGACAGCGGTGCGCGTTGTCGGCGACTTCAACGAATGGAACGGCATCGGCACGGCCATGCGGTCGATGGGCGGCAGCGGCGTGTGGGAACTGTTCCTGCCCGAGGTCACACCGGGAGTCGTCTACAAGTTCGAGCTGCTCGGGCGAGACGGCCGGTGGCACCTGAAGGCTGACCCGATGGCCAGGTTCACCGAGGTGCCGCCTGCGACGGGCTCCGTCGTGGGCGTCAGCGCCTACGAGTGGGACGACGGCGAGTGGATGCGCGCACGCGCGGCCTCGAACCCGCACAACGGTCCGATGAGCGTGTACGAGCTCCACCTCGGTTCGTGGCGGCCGGGGCTCGGGTACCGCGAGGCGGCGGATGCCTTGATCGACTACCTGGTCCCCCTCGGCTACACGCACGTGGAGTTTCTGCCGCTGAGCGAGCATCCGTTCGGCGGGTCGTGGGGCTACCAGGTGACCGGGTATTACGCGCCGACGAGCCGGTTCGGGCATCCCGACGACCTGCGATACCTGATCGACCGATTGCACGGTGCTGGCATCGGTGTGCTGATGGACTGGGTGCCCGGTCACTTTCCGAAGGACGAGTGGGCGCTTGCCAGGTTCGACGGTGAGGCGCTGTACGAGCATGCGGATCCTCGCCGCGGCGAGCAGAAGGACTGGGGAACGTACGTCTTCGACTTCGGCCGAAGCGAGGTGCGCAACTTTCTGGTCGCGAACGCGCTGTACTGGCTGGAGGAGTTTCATGTCGACGGGCTGCGTGTGGATGCCGTCGCGTCGATGCTGTATCTCGACTACTCCCGCAAGGAGGGCGAGTGGCTGCCCAACGTGCACGGCGGCCGGGAAAACCTCGAGGCGATCGGCTTTCTCCAGGAGGTGACGGCCACCGCGTACAAGCGCAACCCCGGCATCGTGATGATCGCCGAGGAGTCGACCGCCTATCCCGGCGTTACGGCCCCGACCACTGCGGGCGGTCTCGGCTTCGGACTGAAGTGGAACATGGGCTGGATGCACGACTCGCTGCAGTACATCCAGGAGGACCCGATGTACCGCTCGTACCACCACGGCGAGATCACGTTCTCGTTCGTCTACGCGTTCAGCGAGCACTTCCTGCTGCCGATCAGCCACGACGAGGTGGTGCACGGCAAGGGGTCGCTGCTCGGGAAGATGCCCGGCGATCACTGGCAGCAGCTCGCCAACGTCCGCGCGTATCTGGCGTTCATGTGGGCACACCCCGGTAAGCAGCTGCTGTTCATGGGTCAGGAGTTCGGCCAGCTCAGCGAGTGGAGCGAGGAGCGTGGGCTCGACTGGTGGATCCTCGACCAGCCGGCGCACCGCGGCTTGTGGGCCCTCGTCGCTCGCCTCAACGCCATCTATCGCGAAGAACCCGCCCTGTGGCGTTACGACCTCGAGCCGCGCGGTTTCCAGTGGATCGACGGTGGCGACGCGCAGGGCAACGTCGTGGCGTTCGCCCGGGTCGCCGACGGCGATCCGCTCGTGTGCGTGGTGAACTTCGCGGGCATCACGCACGAGGGCTACCGACTGCCGATGCCATTCGCCAGCGACTGGGAG
>DASZMW010000148.1:0-4351 GCA_035551735.1 Humibacter sp.
ATGCCCTGTGCGCTGTGGTTGCAGGGCCGCTAGCTGGTCAGGTCACACGTTGAAGCGGAACTCCACCACGTCGCCGTCCCGCATGACGTAGTCCTTGCCCTCGAGCCGCGCCTTGCCCTTCGCGCGCGCCTCGTGCACCGAGCCGAGCTCGACGAGATCCTCGAACGAGATGACCTCGGCCTTGATGAACCCCTTCTCGAAGTCGGTGTGGATCACACCGGCCGCCTGCGGTGCCTTCCACCCCTTGTGGATGGTCCAGGCTCGGGACTCCTTCGGACCCGCGGTGAGGAAGGTCTGAAGACCGAGCGTGTCGAAACCGATGCGGGCGAGCTGGTCGAGCCCGCTCTCGTCCTGGCCCGTGGAGGCGAGCAGCTCAGCGGCATCCTCTGGGTCGAGGTCGATCAACTCCGACTCGATCTTCGCGTCGAGGAAGACGGCCTGAGCGGGCGCAACGAGAGCGGCGAGTTCGGCCTTGCGCGAGGCATCCGTCAACACGGCCTCGTCCACGTTGAACACGAAGATGAACGGCTTTGAGGTGAGCAAGCCGAGCTCGTCGATGGGCTCCAGATCGAGGCCGGATGCCGACAGCAGCACGCCCCGCTCCAGCGAGTCCTTCGCGGCAAGTGCGGCCTCGAGCACGGCGCCGTCGAGCTTGCGCCCGCGCACCTCCTTCTCGTAGCGCGTGATTGCCTTCTCGAGTGTCTGCAGGTCGGCGAGCATGAGCTCAGCGCCGATCGTCTCGAGATCGTTCGCGGGGTTGACCTCGCCTTCGACGTGCACGACGTCGGAGTCGGCGAATCCGCGCACGACCTGGGCTATGGCATCCGCCTCACGGATGTTCGCGAGGAACTGATTGCCCAGTCCTTCACCGGTCGAGGCACCGCGCACGATGCCGGCGATGTCGACGAAGCTCACCGCGGCCGGCACGATGCGCTCCGAATGGAAGAGGTCGGAGAGCGTCGTCAGCCTCGGATCGGGCAGGTTCACCACGCCGACGTTGGGCTCGATGGTGGCGAACGGGTAGTTCGCCGCGAGCACCTGATTCTTGGTCAGAGCGTTGAAAAGGGTGGACTTGCCGACGTTGGGCAGGCCGACGATGCCGATAGTGAGAGCCACGGGCATCCATCGTATGTCAGTCGACGATGGCGGGGTCCGGCTCGTCGCGCTCGGCGATCTCCGCAGCCTCCTCGGCGAGCTGGTCGCCCTGCACCGCGGCGAACTCCTCGTCGAGGTCCGTCGCCGCCTGCTCGAACTGCGCGTTGTAGAGCCGGTAGTAGGCGCCCTTCGCTGCGATGAGCTCGGGGTGCGTGCCCTTCTCAACGATGTCGCCATGCTCCATCACGAGGATCAGGTGCGCGTCGCGGATGGTCGAGAGCCTGTGAGCGATGACGAACGACGTGCGTCCCTCACGCAGCGCGGCCATGGCGTGCTGGAGGAGCAGCTCGGTGCGTGTGTCGACCGAGCTGGTGGCCTCATCGAGGATGAGCACCGACGGCCTCGCCACGAACGCTCGCGCGATCGTAATGAGCTGTTTCTCGCCCGCCGAGATGTTCGAAGCGTCCTCGTCGAGCACGGTGTCGTAGCCGTCTGGCAGGGAGTGCACGAACCGGTCGACGTACGTGGCCTTCGCCGCCTCGAGGAGCTGGGCGTCGGAGGCATCCGCGTTGCCGTATCGGATGTTGTCGCGAATAGTGCCGGCGAAGAGCCACGGGTCCTGCAGCACCATGCCGGTCTTCGCCCTGACATCGCGCCTGGTGAGATCGGCGATGTTCTGCCCATTCAGCAGGATGCGCCCGCCGTCGAGCTCGTAGAACCGCATGATCAGGTTCACGAGGGTGGTCTTGCCTGCACCGGTCGGCCCGACGATCGCGACGGTCTGCCCGGGCTCGACGCTGAAAGAGAGGTCGGTGATGAGCGGCCGCTCTTTGGAGTACGAGAACGACACGTGGTCGAACTCGATGGTCCCGTCGCCCTGCACCGGGGCCGGTGCGTCGACCGCATCCGGCTCCTGCTCAGGCTGATCCAGCAACTCGAAGACCCGCTCGGCGGACGCCGTGCCCGACTGCACAACGGCGGCCATTCCTCCGAGCTCGGAGAGCGGCTGGGTGAACTGCTGCGAGTACTGGATGAAGGCCTGCACGTCGCCCAGCCGCAGCTGTCCGCTCGCCACCATCAGCCCGCCGAGCACCGCGATGCCGACGTAGCTGAGGTTTCCGACGAACATCATCGCCGGCATCATCGTGTTCGACAGGAACTGAGCCTTGAAGGATGCCCGGTAGAGCTCCTGATTCTCCTCGCGGAACGCATCGCGCGAGCTCTTCTCCCGGCCGAAGACCTTCACGAGTGCATGCCCTGAGAACGATTCCTCGACGCGCGCGTTCAGGCGGCCGACCTTGCGCCATTGGATACCGAACGCCTTCTGCGAGCGGGGCCCGATCACGCCGAAGATGATGGCCATCAGCGGCAGCGTCACGAGTGCGACCAGCGAGAGCTGCCACGAGATCGAGAACATCATGATGAGAACGCCGATCACAGTGAGCACGCTCACGAGCGCCTGCGACAGAGACTGCTGCATCATCTGCGTGATGTTGTCGATGTCGTTCGTCACCCGGGAGATGAGCTCTCCGCGCTGCACCCGATCGAAGTAGCTGAGGGGAAGCCTGTTGATCTTGGCCTCGACCTGCTCGCGCAGACGCCACATGGTGCGCACCATGATGATGTTGATGACGTAGCCCTGCAGCCACGTCAACACCGACGACGCCACGTACAGCGCCAGCACGATCATCAGAATCTGGCTGAGAGCCACGAAGTCGACGCCTGCGCCGGGCACCAGGTTCTGAAATGCTCCGATGATGTTCGCCAGATCGTGCTGACCGGACTGGTTCAGCTGGTCGATCACCTGCTGCTTCGTGGTGCCGGCCGGCAACTGCTTCGACACGACGCCCTCGAACAGGATGTTCGTCGCCTGGCCGAGCACCTTGGGCGCGAGCACGGTGAGCACGACGCCGATCGCGCCGAGGATCGACACGAACACGAACGCCAGCGCGTTCGGCTTCAGCAGCCCGATCAGCCGGCGGAACGACGGCCCGAAGTTCGTGGCCTTGCCGGGAGCGACGCCGCCGCTCCAGTCATCGGCGGAGAGCCTGGCCTGCTCGGCGAGCTCGAGTTCGAGTTTCTCCTCCGCGCTCAACTCGGCATTCGCGCCGTTCTTCGCTACACCGTTCTTCGCTGCACCGTTCTTCGTGCGACGCGTCTTCTCGGGGTTCGTCTTCTCGGCGCTCATCGGCCCGCCTCCACTCCGAGCTGGGATTCCACAATCTCGCGGTAGGTGTCGTTCGTCTCCAGCAGCTGATCGTGCGTGCCGAGTCCCACCACCTTGCCGTCGTCTAGCACGACGATCCGGTCGGCGTCGGTGATCGTCGAGACTCGCTGGGCGACGACGATCTTGGTCACCTCGGGGAGCTCGCGCCAGAGCGCTTGCCGCAGCCGGGCATCCGTCGACAGGTCGAGAGCCGAAAACGAGTCGTCGAAGACGAGGATCTGCGGGTTGTGCACGATCGCTCTGGCGATCGCCAGACGCTGGCGCTGTCCGCCGGAGACGTTCGTGCCGCCCTGCGAGATGCGGGCATCGAGGCCGCCCTCCATCTGCGCGACGAAGTCGCTGCCCTGCGCGATCTCGAGCGCGCGCCACAACTCGGCGTCTGTGGACTCTTCCCGTCCGAACCGCAGGTTGGATGCCACGGTGCCTGTGAACAGGAACGGTCGCTGCGGCACCAGCCCGATCGTGCGCCAGAGCGCGTCGAGGTCGGCGTCGCGAACGTCGACGCCGCCGACCATCACCGAACCGCCGGTGACGTCGAACAAGCGAGGAATGAGCGAGACGAGCGTTGTCTTGCCTGCGCCGGTCGAGCCGACGATCGCGACGGTCTCGCCCTTGGCCGCCGAGAAGCTGATGCCGGAGAGCACCGGATGCTCCGCCCCCGGATAGCTGAAGGTCGCGCCCGTGAACTCGACGGCGCCCGGCGAAGGGAACTGCGCAACAGGGCGGTCAGCACGCTTCAACGACGCGTCGGCGGCGAGCACTTCGCCGATGCGGTCGGCCGACACGGCCGCCCTCGGGATCATCATCGTCATGAAGCTCGCCATCAGCACGCCCGAGAGGATGATCATCACGTACTGCATGAAGGCGAACAGCGTGCCGATCTGCACGTCACCGGAGTCGACCTTCATGCCGCCGAACCAGATGACGCCGATCACGGTGACATTGAGGATGAGCATCACGATCGGGAAGAGCAGAACGAAGAGCGATCCCACCCGCCTTCCGACGACCAGGATGCCGGTGTTCGCGTCG
>DASZMW010000149.1:0-2059 GCA_035551735.1 Humibacter sp.
CTCGATGTCCTTCCACGGCGCGTCGTACCGCTTAGGCCCGATCAGGCTGAACACGTCGCCCTCGCGGCCGTCCTCGCGCACGAGGGTGGCGGTGAGGCCGAGGCGTCGCCTGGCCTGCAGTTCCGCCGTGAGCTTGAACACTGGTGCCGGCAGCAGGTGCACCTCGTCGTAAATGATGAGGCCCCAGTCGAGCGCGTCGAGAAGGCTGAGATGTGCATACTCGCCCTTCCGCTTGGCGGTGAGGATCTGGTATGTCGCGATGGTGACGGGCCGGATCTCTTTGACCTGCCCCGAGTACTCACCGATCTCCTCCGCCGTCAGCGATGTGCGGCGAAGCAGTTCGTCCCGCCACTGCCTGGCCGACACCGTGTTCGTGACCAGAATGAGCGTGGTCGTCTTCGCCGTGGCCATCGCACCGGCGCCGACGAGGGTCTTGCCGGCGCCGCACGGCAGCACTACCACTCCCGAGCCACCCTCGAAAAAGCTGTCGACCGCTTTGGTCTGATAGTCGCGCAGGTGCCAGCTGGTCGTGTCGAGCGCGATCTCGTGCGGAGTGCCCGGGCTGTAACCGGCGAGGTCGTCGGCCGGCCAGCCGAGCTTGACCAGCTCCTGCTTGAGCTGGCCGCGTGCCCATGCCGCGACCGTGAACCCGCCGTCCGCTCGACGCTCGATAAGCAGCGGCGCGATTCTCTTGGCGCCCGACACCTCCCGCAGCACGGCCTCGTCGTCGCTGCGCAGCACCAGCACGCCCTCGTCGTCGCGCTCGATCACCAGCCGTCCGTAGCGGGCGACGGTCTCCTGGATGTCGATCGCAACGGTCTGCGGGATCGGGAATTTCGAGTACCGCTCGAGCGTGCCCAGCATGTCGGATGCCTCGTGCCCGGCGGCGCGAGCGTTCCACAGTCCGAGCCGGGTGATGCGGTACGTGTGGATGTGCTCCGGCGCTCGCTCGAGCTCGGCGAAGATGGCGAGGTCGTGGCGGGCATCCTCTGCCTGGGGATGAGCGACCTCGAGCAGCACGGTGCGGTCGCTTTGCACGATCAGAGGGCCATCGGACATAACAGACGAGTCTATGTGGGACGCCCGCATTATCGCTGGCTGTCGGGACGTCCCCTCAGCCCGTCTGCACGGAGCGGATGCTCGACACCGGCAGTGTGCGTTCGATGTCGCTCGCCCGGTCCCGGCCGCGCAACCTGCCACCGCCGAGCCCGGTCGGTTCGAGCGTGTAGTCCTGTTCGTGCCCGTCCGGCAGCGCGACCGTCACGGTGACAGTCGTGCGCGAGCGCACGGCCGACTCCAGCTGTCTGTTCAGCCAGGCCTGCGTGCCCTCTTCTCCATCGGCGCGCTCCGCGGTGCGAAGGCGCAGCACGAGCTCCTGTGCTGCGTCGGTCGTATCGTGCGGCTCGGTGTGTCCCAGCCGGCGTCGCACCCGCAGCTGGGTGCCGTCGTGGTCTTCGGCCACGACGGGATAGTGCGCGTCGACGAGTGCCCAGTACACGACATCCAGCGGGAATCTGCTCGCCAGCTCGCCCTCGGACTGCTGCCTCAAGCCCAAGGCTGACAGGCCCTGGTCGACGCCGATCGTGCGCAGCAGTTGTCCGTCCGTCGAGTGCACGAGCGTTCCGGCCTCCGAGCCTGAAACCCGCACGCGCCCGTAGCGGGAGGCGGCCTCGTCGATGAGGTACGAGACCGGCTGCGGAAGGCCGGTGAGTGAGATGGACTCGATGAACTGACGCAGCGATGCCGCGGTCTCGCCGCCGGCGATCGCGCGATGCAGAGACGACGGCGAGACCCGGAAGCTGGTCGCGAGACCCGTGCCCTCCACGTCGGCGAGCGTGCGCAGCCTGGCGTCCAGCGCGGGCGTCAGCGGGCCGGGCGCCACGATCGAGAGGTCGTGCTGCACGTAGACGCGATCGACCTCGGCGGGGAAGGCAGCGCGGATGACCTGCGCGGCGGCATCCGCTCCCGCCTCTAGCAGCTTTACCCCCGCCGTGCTCGGTGCCGTGCCCGCCGTGATGCCGAGGAATTCGGCGTGGGTCTCCACGTCGTTGACCCTTCG
>DASZMW010000150.1:0-2446 GCA_035551735.1 Humibacter sp.
GACGTTCGCCGCCATCCTGATCGCCGGCTCTGCGCTTCTGCCACTTATGCACTCGGTGTTCACTGTCGCCATAGCCCTGTTCGTCGCGGGCATCGGGGTCGGCCCGACCCTTGTCACGCAGTACAGCCTGGCGGCGCAGCGGAGCCCGATCGGCCGGTCGGCGACGGTGATGACCATCCTCGGCTCTGGGGTCATCGTCGGCCAGTCGGCGTCGTCCGCGATCGTCGGGGAGCTGGCGCAGTCGTCCGGCACCGCGGCGGCCGTGTTCGCTCCGCTCGCCGCGGCTCTCGTCGTTCTCGCGGCCGGCATCGCCAACGCGCTGCTCGGACGACGGGCCGCCCACGCCGAATCGGATGCCTCGCCGAACGTGCCGAGGTCGACTCCCGTCGCCGTCAGTGCACCACGAGCGGAATGACCTCAACGCCGCTGTGATCGGCTCGGGTCTCGGCGAGTTCCCTCGCCAGCGAGACAGCGGCTTCCCTGTCGGGCACGTCGACCACGTAGAACCCGCCGATCATCTCCTTCGTCTCGGCGAAGGGTCCGTCGGCGGCCGTCTGAGCGCCATCGGCTCCGACGCGCACGGTCGTCCACTTCGAGGAGTCTTCGAGCTGCCCGTCGGCGAGGATGCCGTCACCGGCACGCTCCCGCAGCGTGCGGTGCCCTTCGTCGATCGCGCGCCACTCGTCGTCGGACATGCTGTTCCAGCGTTGCTCGTTACCGACCATCACCAGTAGGTATTTCGCCATGCTCTTCCTCGTCTCGTGAGATGCGGGGCTGATCAGCCCTCACCACCACGTCGAACGGGAATACGAGGTTTCGACACGCCCTAGTCGAGCTTGCCGAGCACGTGCACGGGAATGGCGAAGGCGAGCGCCACCGCGATGATGCCGCTGATGAACGTGATGCCTTCCCAGCCGGTCACCGTGGAGGCGAATCCCATCAGCACCAGGCCCCCGATGAACAACACGAACGACACGATCAACGCGATCACATTCACGGTCGGAACACCTCTCCCGTTGTACCGACGCCGGCTCCGACGCCTCTCTGCAACAACCTACTCGTAGGGATTCGTCGCGTCATCGAGCAAATTCGTCGCAAAGGGCGGAATGGGGGTTCTATCCAGGCGAGATCCCCGCTAATGTGACCCAAGACGGCGAGGCACCCGGACGCATCGGCCTCACGCTCTGGTTCACGGCCGAGACCGTAGTCGACCGACATCATCAAGCAGGATCAGCCGCTGGTCATCAGCGGGGTGGAGGGGCGTTTGTGCTTTCCGAGCAGGTGAGAACGACCGGCACGCACGTGCTGCACCCGCACCGTCACCTGCTTGTGAACGGCGTGATCGCCACGCTCGCACTCACGACTCCCGTCTTCGCCGTGGCGTACTGGCTCACGATCTCGGGCGATTCCTGGCCGTGGGTCCTCGCGCTGCACGCACTGACCGCCGTGTTCGTGCTCTTCCTCGTTCTGCTTTTACGCCGTACGACCGTCACGGTGTCTCAGGACAGCGTGCGCGAACGCGGATTCCTCGGGCAGATCAACCAGATCTCGAACTCCGAGATCGGTTCCATCTGCCTCATCGAGATCTATCGTGACAACGCACTCGACACGCAGCCGAATCTCTTCGTGCTCGACAAGTCAGGCGTGGTGCGGGTACGGCTGCGCGGCCAGTATTGGTCGCGCACAACGATGGAAGACCTGGCAGAGGTGCTCGATCGGCCCATCGTCAACGTCTCGGACTCGATCACGCTCTCCGAGATGCGATCGTCGCGTCCTGAGTGGCTGTACTGGTTCGAGCGGGTTCCGCTTCTCTCTTGGATCTGAGCACGGCGCCGCTCTGAGCAGGGTGTCGCTCTGAGCACTGTGCCGCTCTGATGGCACACCGCGTCGGACCGGGGCCGCGAACACACGTCAGACCGTCGCGTCGGTGCGCAGCCCGACCAGGGTGCCCTTTGTGCTCGACGGAAGCGGAACGAAGCCCAGGCGACGGTAGAAGGCGGCGGCGCTGACGTTGTCGGCTCCGTACTCGAGCCACACGCCGGGAATGCCGCGAGCCGCGAGCCGACCGATCAGCGTGCGAACGAGCATCCGTCCGAATCCCTGACCCTGCAGCTCAGGCAACAGGTCGATGTGCAGGTGCGCCGGATACTCGGCCAGCTCCGGAATGCGCAGGCGATCCGGGTCGCGACCGTCGGCGACGAAGAACTGCGTCGGTGTGTCCTCGTGCGTGACCGGGTACTTCGCCTCGAACCCTGGCAGCCAGGTGCGGCGCAACTCCGTCGCGAAGACCGCCGTGTCAGGCACGCCGAGAATGTACCCGCGTGCGCGGCCGCCGACATCCACCACGAACGCGAAGTCGGGCTCGAGGTCGACGTAGGGCAGCGCATAGATGTCGGGAAGCAAGTCGTCGGTGTCGAGCCAGCCCGTAGCATCCGTGCCCGACTTG
>DASZMW010000151.1:0-18916 GCA_035551735.1 Humibacter sp.
GGTCGATGTGGACGAGGCGGGGATGCTCACCGCCGACCCGACAGGGTTCTCCACCAGGGGCAGACCGTCGGTGCGGGTGGCAGCGTGGGCGGGCCCGTGGCCCGTCGAAGAACGTTGGTGGGACGAGGATGCCGCACGCAGCCTGAGCAGGCTGCAACTGGTCGACGAGACGGGCGGCGCGTGGCTGGTGCTGTTGGAACACGGCGCATGGGCGCTGGAGGCGCGCTATGACTGAACGGGCACTGTCCTTCGAGTCGCTGCGCTTCGAACCGCGGGGAGGGCGCCCTTCGACTCGCTTCGCTCGCTCAGGGAGCTGGGGTCGCTTCGCTCGCTCAGGGAGCTGGGGTGACTGATGGGGTGGAAGAATCCGGCGATCCCTTGGTCGGAACTGGAACGCACGCTCTCGGGTCGCAGGCCGCCGGAGGGAAGCCTCGCCGCGCTGGACTCCCCCGCGCGCAGTGTGAAACGGCGCGTCTACCGCAGCGAGCCTGTCGTGCCCGTCGAGGGCGCGTATGTGCCGTACGCCGAGCTGCACGCCCACTCCGACTTCAGCTTCCTCGACGGCGCCAGCGATCCCGAGCGCCTCATCGAGCAGGCGGCCAGGCTGCGGCTGACCGCGCTCGCGCTCACCGACCACGACGGGCTGTATGGCATCGTGCGGCTCGCCGAGGCGGCCGAGACGCATACGAGCGTGAAGACGGTTTTCGGCGCCGAGCTGTCGCTCGGGCTAAGCGGTCCGCAGAACGGCGAGGCCGATCCGGAAGGCACGCACCTGCTCGTGCTTGCCCGTGGTGAGGAGGGGTACCACCGCCTGGCCGGCGCCATCACGGATGCCCAGCTGCATCTAGAGGCGGTCAAAGGCAGGCCGGTCTACGACCTGAACCGTCTGGCGAGCCAGGCAGGAGGCAACTGGACCGTGCTCACCGGATGCCGCAAGGGCTCCGTGCGGCAGGCGATCGTCCGCGGCTCAGCCGACGGTTCCGAGCCGGACGTCGGTGCGGCATCCCGCGCTCTCGACGACCTCATCGGGCTGTTCGGAGCCGACCACGTGGTGGTCGAGCTGTTCGACACCGGAGCCCCGCTGGACTCCGTGCACAACGATGCGCTCTACGCGCTGGCGCAGCGCAAGGGGCTGGCATCCGTCGCCACCGGCCTCGTGCACTATGCGACGAAGGCGGAGCGGCCGCTGGCAACGGCGATGGCCGCCGTGCGCGCCAGACGGAGCCTGGACGAACTGGATGGCTGGCTCCCCTCCGCCGCAACCACGCGACTGCGTTCCGGTGCTGAGATGGCCAGACGATTCGCGCGCTACCCCGGCGTGATCGAACGCACCGTCGAGATCGCCGAGAGCCACGCGTTCTCGTTGCGGTCGGCCAAGCCGAAGCTGCCGAAGCTGAAGGTACCGGAGGGCCACACGCCGATGAGCCATCTGCGCACGCTCGTCGCGCAGGGTGTCGCCGAGCGGTATCCGGCCGATTATCCGCACGCGAGTGCTGAAAAGGTCCAGGCGCGCATGGAGAAGGAACTCCGCGTGATCCAGGAGAAGGACTTCCCCGGCTACTTCCTCATCGTGTACGACATCGTGCGGTTCGCCCGCGACAAGGGCATCCTGTGCCAGGGACGCGGCTCGGCGGCGAACTCTGCGGTCTGCTATGCACTGGGCATTACCTCGGTGGACTCCATCAAGTACAAGCTGCCGTTCGAGCGGTTCCTCTCCAGCCTGAGACCAGAGGAGCCCGACATCGACGTCGACTTCGACGCGCGCAGGCGCGAGGAGGTCATCCAGTACGTGTTCGAGAAATACGGCAGACGCAACGCCGCCCAAGTGGCCAACGTGATCAGCTATCGGCCGAAAAACGCCGTGCGCGACATGGCGAAGGCGCTCGGTCACTCCACCGGGCAGCAGGATGCCTGGTCGAAGCAGGTGGAGAGATACGGGCCGGACGTGTTCACCGGCGATCACGACATTCCGGATGCCGTCGTCGCACTCTCCGAGCAACTGTTGCGCGCTCCGCGGCATCTTGGCATCCACTCCGGTGGCATGGTGCTCACCGACCGGCCGATCGGCGAGGTGTGTGCCATCGAGCACGCCCGCATGGAGAACCGCACCGTGCTGCAGTGGGACAAGAACGACTGCGAGTGGATGGGCCTGGTCAAGTTCGATCTGCTCGGCCTCGGCATGCTCGCCGCCGTGCAGTACATGTTCGACATGGTCGACGAGCACCTCGGCGAGAGGTGGACGCTCGCCACGATCCCCGGCGAGGAGCCGGCCGTCTACGACATGCTGTGCAGGGCGGATGCCATCGGCGTGTTCCAGGTGGAGAGCCGGGCGCAGCTGGGCACGCTCCCCCGGCTCCTGCCCCGCGAGTTCTACGACCTCGTCATCGAGGTGGCGCTGATCCGGCCGGGGCCGATCCAGGGCGGTGCGGTGCATCCGTACATCCGACGGCGAGCAGGTAAGGAGACGGTGGCGTACGCGCATCCTGACCTGAAGCCGGTGCTCGAGCGCACGCTGGGCATCCCGCTGTTCCAGGAGCAGGTGATGCAGATGGCGATGGCGATCGGAGACTGCACGGGCGAGGACGCGGACCTGCTGCGGCGGGCGATGGGCTCCAAACGCGGCATCGAGAAGATCGGCACACTGCGCGACAAGGTATTCGCAGGCATGGCGAAGCGCCGGCTCGACGACACGGCGGCTGCCGGCATCTGGGCCCAGATCGAGGCGTTCGCCGACTTCGGCTTCGCCGAGAGCCACGCGCTCAGCTTCGCCCTCATCGTCTACGCGAGCTCCTGGCTCAAGCTGCACTACCCGGCCGCGTTCCTCGCCGCGCTCATCAAGGCGCAGCCGATGGGGTTCTACTCGCCGCAGACTCTCACGGCGGATGCCGTGCGGCACGGCGTGACGGTGCGTCACGTCGACATCCAGCGATCCGGTGTGCACCCCGACCTGGAACCGGTCGACGAGCGGCCGGCCGGCGAACAGCGACTCATCGGCGAACACTCGGTCTCTCCGACCGGCATGGATTCCTGCCTCGGCCAGAAGCAGCCGCCCATCCCGAAGGACTTCCACCGGGACGCACCGGATGTCTCGCACGAGCATCGCAGAGACAGCGGGCTCGCCGTGCGCCTCGGTCTCGCCGGGGTGAACACGATCGGCGAGAAGCACGCGCAGCGCATCGTGGACGAGCGCGAGGCATCCGGTCCCTACGCCGGCATGGACGACCTCGCGCGCCGGGTCGGACTCACGGCCCCGCAGCTGGAGGCGCTGTCGGCCGCCGGCGCGTTCGAGTCGCTCGGCATGACGCGCAGGCAGTCCCTGTGGGCGGCCGGTCCGGCATCCAGAGAACGGCGGGACTACCTGCCGTCGTCTGCGGTGTTCGTGCAGCCTCCTCTGCTGCCGATGCTGACCGAGTCGGAGCAGACGGTGTATGACCTGTGGGCGACCGGTATCTCACCGGGCGACCACCCGATGCGGCACGTGCGAGAGGTGATGGCGGGGCGCGGCATCCGCTCCATCGACGAGCTGCTGCGGGTTGAGACCGGCACCAGGGTGCACGTCGCCGGGGTCGTGACCCACCGCCAGCGGCCGGCGACGGCCAGCGGCATCACGTTCATGAACATCGAGGACGAGACGGGAATGCTCAACGTGATCTGCAGCGTCGGGGTGTGGGGGCGCTACCGCAGGATCGCCAGGGAGGCGCCAGCCGTGGTGGTGAGAGGCATCCTGGAGCGCTCGGAGGAGGGCATCGTCAACATCGTCGCTGACCAATTCGAGACCCTGCCGTTGAAAGCACGAACGACGTCGCGCAACTTCCAGTGACAGCGGACATCGAAAGTCAGCTGCGTACGCGACGGGCGATCAGCGGCAGTGCGATCCAGAGGGACACGATCACGAGCGCCGTGATCCCGCCGGCCACGAACCCGGCACCGCGTGACACCACGACGTCGAAGATGAAGAGCACGACGCCCACCACGAGCAGGCCGACAGTTGCGAGGGTGATGCGCAGCACGACGTTGCCGATGGTCACCAGCTCCCTTTTCACCTGCCGACGGAACAGCCAGCGATGCAGTGTCACCGGCGTCAGGTTGAGGGCCGTCGCGGCCGCCGCGAGGCAGACCAGGATCAGGTAGATCACCGCCGAGAATTCGTCGAGCGTCGTGAACCTCGGCTGGAAGGCCAACGCGAGGAGAAAACCGGTGATGATCTGCGTGCCGGTCTGGGTGACGCGGAGTTCCTGGAGGATGTCGGCCCAATTGCGATCCGACCGCTGCACGATCGTCTCCGTGCGGCCGTCGCCCGGGATATCGCCCGGGATGTCGCCGGTGATGTCGCCGATCTCGCTCTGATCCACGCTGCGATGCTAGGGCATCTCTAGCGGGTTCGGTCCTCGCCGAGGAGCTGCCGCCAACCGTCGCCCTGCGCGTTCTCGAAGATGAGACTCGTCTCGGTGTGCGAGACGGCGGGATTGCCGGTGAGGTGGTCCAGCACGAAGTCCCGCAACTCCCCGGCGTCCCTGGCGGCGACGTGCAGCAGATAGTCGTCGGCACCCGCCGTGTGGAACAAGGCGATCACTCCCGGCAAGTGAGGTGCGGCCGCCCGGAAGGCATCGATCTGGGAACGTGAGTGCTTCGCCAGGCGCACCGCGATCATCGCCTGTAACGGGATGCCCGCCGCCACCAGGTCGACCTCGAGCCGGTACCCCGAGATGATGCCCCTGCGCTGCAGGTTCTTCAGCCGCAGCGAGACGGTGGACTCGGCGACGCCCACCTCGGCTGCGAGGGCGGCCCCTGTGGTGCGTGCATTCCTCGACAACGCGAGCACGAGTGCGCGGTCGATGTCATCGAGTTCGGAAACCTTCGAATCGGACATGCCTGCGACCTTGCATCGTGAAGAGTGTGCGCCGATCGGCGCTGATACCGAAGCATATGCGGCAGATCTGTCGATCGAAAGTGATCTCTGCTGTCATGGAAGGCATGACAGAGTCGTCGTTCGATCCGTTCGCGCCAGCAGGCATCCATTTCGAGACCCGTGCGGTGCATGCGGGAATGGAGGGCCTCGGGGAGTCGGGATCGCACGTACCGCCGATCGATCTCTCCACGACCAACCCGTTGGCGAGCGTGGATTCTGGCGGCGATTCGTACGAGAATCTCGCGACCGGCGGCATCCTTCAGGCCGGCGAGTCCCCCGTCTACCAACGGCTCTGGCAGCCGGGAGTCGCACGTTTCGAGCGTGCCCTCGCAGATCTGGAGGGAACGGAGGAGTCCGTCGCGTTCGCCACAGGGATGGCCGCACTCAGCGCGTGCCTGATGGCCGCCGTGGCCGCGGGAACGCCGCACATCGTCGCGGTGCGTCCGCTGTACGGCGGAACGGACCACGTGCTCGCGACCGGCCTTCTGGGCACGCGGGTGACCTGGGCCGCGCCCGATCGCATCGCGGATGCCCTCTGTGCCGACACCGGACTCGTCGTGCTGGAGACTCCGGCGAACCCGACACTCGAACTCGTGGACATCGCCGCCGTCGTGGGTCAGGCCGGTTCGGTTCCGGTGCTCGTCGACAACACGTTCGCCACCCCCGTGCTGCAACGGCCGGCCGAGCACGGTGCACGACTCGTGCTGCACAGCGCAACCAAGTTCCTCGGCGGGCACGGCGACGTGATGGGCGGGGTGGTCGCCACCGACGACGAGTGGGCACGCCGGCTGCGAGGGCTGCGAGCCCTCACCGGCGCCTTGTTGCATCCGTTCGCTGCGTACCTGCTTCATCGAGGGCTGCGCACCTTACCCCTGAGGGTGCGGGCGCAGCAGGATACGGCCCACGAACTCGCAGTGCGCTTGCGGTCGCATCCGGCAGTGCATCGCGTCCTCTACCCCGGGCTACCGGGGCAGGATCCGCTGGGGCTGCTCGGGCGACAACTCGATGGGCCCGGATCTCTGATCTCGCTGGACCTCGGCACCTTCGACGCGGCCGTACACTTCACGGAGTCGTGCAGGCTGGTGACGCACGCAGTATCACTCGGCGGCGTCGACTCGCTGGTGCAACATCCCGCCTCGCTGACACACCGTCCGGTCGCTTCAGAGGCGAAGCCGCACGCGGGTGTGGTTCGGCTGTCGATCGGTCTCGAACACGTCGACGATGTGACAGCTGATCTGATGTCGGCGCTCGATCGCTCGGTCGGCGTCGCCACCACGGCGTCGCCGGTGGCGGTGTGAAGGGGCTGTCAACCCCTTGTCGATCTGCGACGTCCTCCGTAACGTCGCTGCCCTGACATCAACCCTTGAGGAGGACCTATGGGTGACGACGACAAGATCCAGAACAAGAAAGACGAGCTGTGGGGAAAGGGCAAGGAAGCCGTCGGAAAAGCGACCGGCGACGAGGGGCTCGAGAACCAGGGCAAGCTCGACCAGACAAAGGCGAATCTCAAGCAGGCCGGCGAAAAGGTGAAGGACGCCTTCACGCACAACGACTGACCTGAGGGATGCGAAGGGGACCGCTCGAGCGGTCCCCTTCGTCGTGTCCTCGCGACGCAGTGCTCTAGTGGTGTCCCAGTCTCTTGCGCAGCAGATCGATGCGAGCCTGGAGCTGCGTCACGCTCGCCTGGGCCACCGCAGGACCGCCGCACAACCGGCGAAGCTCGGCGTGCACCAGACCGTGCGGCTCCCCCGCGTTCTTCGCGTACAGCCCGACGAGGCTGTTCAGCAGGCTGCGCTGCTCCTTGAGTGTTCGGTAGACCGGCAGCGGAGCCGCCGAACTGCTCGAGTCGCTCTCGGGTGACGGAGCCGGGCGGGATGCCGCTCGCTTCGATTGTCTGGCCTGTCTGGTTCGCAGCAGATCGTGCACCTGCTCGGGTTCCAGCAAGCCGGGGAGACCGATGAAGTCCCATTCCTCGTCGCTGCCGGGCTCCGCGTAGCCGCCGAACTCGGCGCCGTCGTAGAGCACCCTGTCGAACGCCGCGTGCGAGTCCAACGCTTCGAACGCGAACTCCTGCTGCAGTGCATCGGATGCCTTCTCGCTGCGCTCCGCAGCCTGGGCCATGGCATCCTCCGGATTCCAGAGATCCCCGTCCCCGTCCTCCGACACCCGGTCGAGCGCGTGGTCGCGTTCCAGCTCCAACGCCCTGGCTAACGCCATCAGCACGGGTACATCGGGCAGGAAGACGGATGCGGTCTCACCGCGGCGTCTGGCCCGCACGAACCGCCCGATCGCCTGCGCGAAGTACAGCGGTGTCGCCGCACTCGTTGCGTAGACGCCGACGGCGAGGCGCGGAACATCCACGCCCTCCGACACCATGCGCACGGCGACCATCCAGCGCGAGGTGCCCTGGGAGAACTCGTCGATGCGGTCGCTCGACTCCTTCTCGTCCGAAAGCACGACCGTGACGCGCTCGCCGCTGATCTCCTCGAGGATGACGGCGTAGGCACGGGCCGCCACCTGGTCGGTCGCGATGACGAGGCCACCGGCATCCGGAACCGCCTGCCGCACCTCGCTCAGCCTGCGGTCGGCGGCGCGCAGCACCTGCGGCACCCACTCGCCCTTCGGGTCCAGCGCTGTGCGCCACGCCTGCGACGTGATGTCCTTCGTGTTGCCCTCGCCGAGCCTGGCCTCCATCTGGTCGCCGGTCTTCGTGCGCCAGCGCATGTGTCCCGCGTAGACCATGAACAGCACGGGGCGCACGACCCCGTCGGCCAGCGCGCGACCGTACCCGTAGTTGTAGTCCGTTCGCGACGTGCGGATGCCGTCCTCGTTCTGCAGATACGACACGAAGGGAATGGGCGATGTGTCGCTGCGGAACGGGGTGCCCGTGAGCGAGAGACGCCTTGTCGCATGCTCGAACGACTCGCGGATGGCGTCGCCCCAGCTGAGAGCATCACCGCCGTGATGCACCTCGTCGAGGATGACCAGGGTGCGCCGGTCGAGTGTGATGTCGCGGTGCAGAGCCGCGTTCACCGCAACCTGGGCGTACGTGACAGCCACCCCGCGGTAGTGCGAGCCGTATCGTCCGTTCGCGTTCTTGAAGTTCGGATCGAGTGGGATGCCCACCCTGGCCGCCGCTTCCGCCCACTGCCTCTTGAGGTGCTCGGTCGGCGCCACGACGGTGACGCGCTCGACCGTGCGTCGTTTCAGCAGTTCGACGGCGAGCCGCAGAGCAAACGTGGTCTTGCCGGCGCCAGGGGTCGCTGCGGCGAGGAAGTCACGCGGCTCGTGGCGGAAGTACTCCTCGAGTGCCTCCTCCTGCCAAGCGCGCAGCTTGCTGGCCGTGCCCCATGGAGCACGGGCCGGGAACGACGGCGAGAGGTGTTCGATAGCCCACAGTCCAACGGAAGGCCGGCTCTCGTCCGCATCGGGATCCACTGTCTCAGCGGCCGGCAACTCGTCTGGTGAACCTGTCGGGGCGGGTGCGGGGGTCGAGGTGCTCACTTGACTCAACGCTACCGAAACCCGCTGACGCTCGTGCGCCGTCGCGGGCGTTCAGCGCCCACTCCCGGTGCACTCGGCCGCGGCGGTCGGCGCGTGGAGAGCAGAATGGACGGCATGACGGAGCCGCTGCATCCCTTCCATCGGTACGTCGCTCTCGGCGACTCGTTCACCGAAGGCATCGGCGACCCCGATCCGAACGCTCCGGACGGGCACCGTGGCTGGGCCGACCGCGTGGCCGAAGTGCTCGCGCGCGGCATCGACGACTTCGCCTACGCGAATCTCGCTGTACGCGGCAAGCTGATCCGCCAGATCGCCGACGACCAGGTCGACGCAGCTATCGCCCTCGAGCCCGACCTGATCACCATCGCGGCGGGTGGGAACGATGTGATCCGTCCCGGCACCGACCCCGACGAGATCGGCGAGTTGTTCGACGACATCATCACCCGTCTGTCGGTCACAGGAGCGACGATCGTCGTCTTCACCGGTGTCGACGTCGGCTTCTCCCCGGTGTTCAAGGCGATCAGGGGCAAGGTCGCCATCTACAACGAGAACCTGCGCAAGGTCGCCGAGAAGCACGGATGCCTCGTCGCCGACCAGTGGGCCCTGGTCGCCGTGCAGGACCAGCGACTGTGGTCAGCCGATCGCTTGCACCTGAACCCACTTGGCCACCACACGGTCGCGCGCATGGTGCTCGAGACCCTCGGTGTGCCGAACGATCTGCAGCCCATGGAGCCGGAGCCGCTGCCCGAGCGCTCCTGGCGGCGAGCCCGCGCCGAAGACCTGTCGTGGGCGAGGGAGTACTTCGTGCCGTGGATCGTGCGCCGCATCAAGGGCGTCTCCAGCGGCGACAACCTGCTGCCCAAACGACCAGAACCCGCCCCGGTCACCACGCCAGGAGACGAGACGACCGCGATGTGACCCCGCTCCGCTGGGCGGTTACAGCACGAGCAGCAACGGGTGGGTGAGCCGCCAGCCGAGGCCGGGATCGGTCACGGCCTTCGAGACGGTGAGAGTTCTGGTGACAGTCTGTCCCGCGCCGGTGTAGGTGACCGTTCCTACGTCGTCGCCGGGCTTCGCCACCTGAACGGGCGATGAGCGCACCGTGACCTTGATCGGGGCATTCGAGAACACGAAGATGCTTCCGGTCTTTTCGCTTTTCAGCTTCGCCGAATCGCCCCACACGCTGCGGTACGTGCCGTAGTCCGTCGACGTCGTGCCGACCTTCACCTCGTGGAAGCCGGCCTCGACGCTCGTCAGCAGCGTCGGCACGTCTTGCCACAGGTTGGAGTAGTCGGGTGCCCCCGTGACGACGCCGACGAGCTGGAGCTTGTGACCCTGCACCGTGACCGACGCGGCGAAGAGCAGGCAGTGCCCCGCCTGATCGGTCCAACCGGTCTTGATGCCGACGACGCCGTCCTTGCCGAGCAGTTCATTGCTGTTGTTCACGGTGCCAGCGCCTGGCAGGGTGGCCGACGGCGTGTCAACGATGCCGGCGAGCACGGGATTCGCGATGAGCAACTTGCCGATGCCCACCAGGTCTGCCGGCGTACTCACGCTTCCCGGGTCTAGGCCGGCCGGATCGGTCACGTGCGTGCCCTTGAACCCGTGTGCCGACAGCCATGAGTTCGCGGCGGTCAGGAAGGCGGCGACAGACCCGAATCCCCAGTTCGCGAGCGAGATGGCGTAGTTGTTCGCACTCGGCAGCAGCATGGCCGTGAGAGCCTGCTTCTCGGTGAGTTGCTCCCCCGCTTGCACGGGCGCCCACGAGCCGTCCTCGTCCCAAACTTGCTGCAGGATGTCGACATCCGCCTGCGTGAACGTGATCGTCGGCCCGTTGCTGCCCGAAGCGATTGGATGCTTGTCCAGCAGCACCAGCGCCGTGATCGTCTTCGTCATGCTCGCGATCGGTGCGCTCTGCGTGCTGCCGTTCTGCACGAGCAGCCCGTCTTGCCCGACGAGTCCGACGGCGGCGCTTCCACCCCAGGAGGGAAAGGCCGGTTGCACCGCGGCGGGAGTGATCGTGCTCGACCCTGACGCCGCTTCGGCCGAAGCGGGCAACGGGGCGATCGCCGCCAGCGCGACGTACGCTGCCAGAGCCATCGCGAGCCCGAGCGCGCCGAACACCACGATGCGACGGCGACGGAATCGGCCGCGCCGGCTGCTGGCGGTTTCAGACGCGTGCGACACGGCTGACATGGTACGGGTCACTTCTATGGAGGCCTCTCAGGACCCTCCGCGCACGCGCAGTGCGTACAACGCGACGGCGGCGGCGGATGCCACGTTCAGCGAGTCCACCCCGTGCGCCATCGGAATGGTCACCACGGTGTCGGCGGCAGCCAGAGCTCGCCGGCTGAGGCCGTCGCCCTCCGCCCCCATCACGAGCGCCACCTTCTCCGGAGGGTCTGCAGCGTAGTCGTCGAGGGACACGGCGTCGTCGGCGAGGGCGAGCGCTGCGAGTCGGAAGCCGGCGTCGTGCAGACGGGGCGCCGCATCCGACCACTCCCCGATACGCGTCCACGGCACCTGCAGAACGGTGCTCATGCTGACCCGAACGCTGCGTCGGTACAGCGGGTCGGCACAGCGCGGCGTGACAAGCACGGCGTCCGCGCCCAGGCCCGCGACGGCACGGAAGGCGGCACCGACGTTCGTGTGGTCGACGATGTCCTCCAGCACGACGACCCGCCGCGCACCCTCGAGTACCTTCTCGAGCGGCGGAAGGACCGGGCGGTGCATCGCAGCCATCGCGCCTCGGTGCAGGTGGAAGCCCGTGAGCGACTCGAGCGCCTCCTCCTGACCGACGAACACCGGGACATCCGGAAAATCGACCAGCAGCGGCTCGATGCCGCTCAGCCAACGCTCCTGCACCAGCACCGAGCGAGGCAGGTGCCCGGCTGCGATGGCACGGGAGATCACCTTGGTCGACTCGGCCAGGTACAGACCGCCGGCAGGCTCCAGCGCTCGCCGCAGCGCGACATCCGTGAGGCTGGCGTAATCGGCCAGTTCGGGAGCGTCCACCGATTCGATGGGGATGATGCGCATCGCATGACTTCCAGACCGGGGAAACAATTCGGAAAACTGCGCTGTTTACACTTACCGTCAAGACGAGGGGGTGCGCGTGAGCACAGTTGTGACCGCGGACGCGACGATCGAATCCGCCATCGACATCCTCGCAGACCGTTCCGTCGCCGTGCTCACAGGTGCCGGCATCTCCACCGACTCCGGCATTCCCGACTACCGCGGAGAGGGTGCCCCCCGCCGCACGCCGATGTCGTTCTCCCAGTTCCTCGGCGATGAGCGGTCGCGTAAGCGTTATTGGGCCGGCAGCCACCTCGGGTATGCCCGCTTCCGTGCCGCGGAGCCGAACGAAGGCCATTTCGCGCTGGCACGCATGGAACTCGCCCGGGTGATTCCTGGCGTCATCACGCAGAACGTCGACGGCTTGCACACGCGTGCCGGATCTCGACGCGTCGTGCCGCTGCACGGCACCATGGACCGCGTCGTGTGCCTGAATTGCGGTCAGATGTTCGCGCGCGAAGACATCGCAGCTCAGATCGACGTGCTCAACCCCTGGCTGACGCTGCCGGATGCCGTGACGATCGCTCCGGACGGTGACGCCGACGTCAAAGACGTCGACTCGTTCGTCATCCCGGTGTGCAGCATCTGCGGCGGCCCGCTCAAGCCCGACGTTGTCTTCTTCGGAGAGTTCGTGCCTCCGCTGCGATTCAGGGCGGCGAAGGAGCTCATCGACGGAGCCGGTGCGCTGCTCGTCGCAGGATCGTCGCTCGCCGTGAACTCGGGCATCCGCCTGATCGAGCAGGCACGTCGCCGCAAGATGCCCATCGTCGTGATCAACAGGGGAGAGACGAAGGGCGACACGAGGGCGACCCTGAAACTGGATGCCGGCACCTCCGAGACCCTCGTCGCCCTGGCCGACGCTCTGATCGCGTGAGCGGGGACGGCACGCGGCTGACGTTGGTACGCCACGGCGAGACGGACTGGAACCTTCAGCGGCGCATCCAGGGCTCGACGGATGTCCCCCTCAACGAGACGGGTCGGGGCCAGGCACGATTGGCGGGAGAAGGCGTCGCCGGCGTCGGGTACTCGACGATCCACTCGAGCCCGCAGGCGCGCGCTCTCGAGACGGCCGGCCTCATCGCAGCCGTCGCGGGGCTCGGTGAACCGGACACCCATTACGACCTGCGGGAACGCGAGTTCGGGCCGGCCGAGGGGATGACCGATCGCGAGATCGCCCTGCGTTTTCCGCACGGCATCCCAGGGCAGGAGACGCGCGACTCCGTCGTGGAGCGGGCGCTACCCGTGCTGCTCCGGCTCGCCGAACGACACGTGGGTGAGGCGATCCTGGTCGTCACGCACGGCGCGGTGATCAGCTCGATCGTCAGGCGCCTCACCGCCGGCGAACGGCCTGCTCCCGGCGAAGCGGTCTTCAACCTGTCGCTGAGCCACTTCGAGGTCGCGGACGGCACCCTGCGGCTGGAGCGCTTCAACGTGTCGGCCCAGTCGCTTCGGCGTGCCGCCCAGGGTCAGGATGCCGGCGGTCTCGCCGGCGACTCGTCTCCCGCCGTTACTTTCAACAGTTCGAGCAAGGCGGAGGCCGACGCGCCCCAGGTGTAACGGGACGCTGCTGCGACGCTGAGCGCTGAGCGCCTCGCCCACTCGCCCGGTCGTTCCAGGTCGCGCACCGCGCCCGCGAAGGACGCCGGATCGCGCGGGTCGGCGAAGACGGCCGCGTCGGAACCGATCTCGCGGAAGATCGGAATGTCGCTGACCACGACGGGTGTACCCACTCGCATGGCCTCCACGACCGGGATTCCGAAGCCCTCGTCGAGGGATGCCGTCACAAGCGCTGTCGCGTTCAGAAGCGCGCTGAAGTACTCCTCATCGCTCGCACCGTTGTGGAAGACGAGGCTGGCGCCCGGCGCGGCTGCGATGAGGCGTTCGCGTTCGGCATCCCCGACCCTGCTCATCAGGTGCAGCTCATGACCGGGCAGCAGAGCCGTGGCCTTTACCAGCGTCTCGACGTTCTTGTAGGGCATGAACGAACCCATGTAGATCAGTGACGTCGTTGACGGCTGGTCGCGAGGCGCGGTCGGCACGCCGCTCGGTACGTCGGGCGCGTTCGCCACCACGTGCACCGGCTTGCGGGTCAGTCGGTGCTCCGCGATGAGGTCCCGCGTGGTCTGCGAGACCGCAACGACGGCATCCGACCGGTTCAGGAGCATCCGTTGCGGCCACCACGCCAAGTGGTAGAGCCGCCACAGGCCCCGAACGAAGGCGGGGAGATCGCGTGGGGGCGTGCGGTTGCGGTAGTAGATGAGGTCGTGCACGGTGAGCACGAGCCGGTACCTGCGACCCAGCGATCCCATGGTCTGCATGGGCGTGAACACGATGTCGGGTGCCAGCTTGTTCACCTGGCGTGCGACGAGGGGTTCCAGCGGGCTGGTCGGCGACGACGCCATCGACCAGGGCAGGGAGGGCAGCATGTCGAGCTGCGCGTGATCGCTGATCAACATGGTGACGTCGTGCAGTTTCGCGAGCTCGGTCACCAGCGATGCCGTGTATCGGCTGATGCCGTCGTGCCTGTCGATGCGCGTGTACCGGCAGTCGAACACGATCTTCATGCAGCGTTCCCGTCGAGGAACGAGACGACCATGGCCGCCGCGCGGTCAGGAGCCTCGTAGTGCACGAGGTGGCCGACGCCGCCGTCGACGACCTGCAGGGTCGCGTCGGGGAACAGCGTCTGCAGTCGGCGCTGCGCGGTCAACGGGGTGATGTCGTCCTTGTCGGCCGCTATCAGCAGCACCGGGGTCGTGATGCGTTCCGCGTACTCCGACACGTCATGGCTTACGGATGCCCGGAACGCGTCGAGCACGACCGCCCGGCTCGTGAACGCGCTGAAGTACTCGGCGTGCTGGCCGTGAATCCACCTGCGCAGCCGCCTGTCCTTCGTCCTCGCCATCGCTTCGCTCATCACGCGCACGATGACGGCATTGCGAAGGAGCGCGAAGCCGAGGCGCTCGGGCAGCGCGGCCGCGAGCCAGTAGTAGAAGATCGCCAGCCAGGTGAAGATCGCGCGCGGACCCTTCAGCGCCGGCGCGCCGATCGGATTGATCAGCACGACGAGCTCGGGGCGCGGCTCGCCGTCGACAGGATGCTCGGCCTGATCCGCCAGCGTCGCCGACACCACGATGGACCCGAACGAGTGACCCAGCAGCACGAACCGTCCACTCGGCCGCAGCGCGGTGAGAAAGGCTCGCAGCCAGTGCACGTAGCCGTCGATGTCGTGCACGTGCGTCAGGGGCTCGGACTCGCCGAAGCCGGGGAGGTCGGGCACCACGACGCGATATTCGGCGAGGCGCGCGGCGATCGGCTCGAGACCGTGGTGTTCGCCGCGAAAGCCGTGCACGAGCACGATCGTGGTCGTGGCATCCGCGTCGCCGTACTCCCAGAACGAGGTGCGCGCACCGTCGATGTCGAGCGTCTGCCGACGCGCCGTGACGCGGGCGCCGGAGTGGGCGGCGGGCGCGGGTCGGGCTGACATCACCCTCAAGTGTAGGCGGCGCCGACGCCGTTCTAGACTCGATTGACGCCCACTTCGCGGACACCGTCGTCGTCTCTGATCGCCATCATCGAAGTCCCAGGAGCACCGCCAGTGACCTTCACCGCACCGATTCAGCTGCCTGGTCTCACCCTCGATCCGCAGTGGTATCGACGCGCCGTCTTCTACGAGGTGATGGTGCGCTCATTCGTGGACAGCAACGGCGACGGTACTGGCGACATTCAGGGCCTGGCCTCGAAGCTGGACTACCTTCAATGGCTCGGCGTCGACGCCCTCTGGTTGCCGCCGTTCTTCAGTTCGCCGCTGCGCGACGGCGGTTACGACGTGTCGGACTACCGCTCGATCATGCCGGAGTTCGGCACGCTCGACGAGTTCCAGGATCTCGTCACCAAGGCGCACGAGCGCAACATGCGCGTGGTCATCGATCTGCCGCTGAACCACACGAGCGACCAGCACGAGTGGTTCCTGGCGTCCAGGAGTGACCCGGAGGGACCGTACGGCGACTTCTACGTCTGGAACGAGACCGACGACAAGTGGCCGGACATCCGCATCATCTTCACCGACTCCGAGGACTCGAACTGGGCGTTCGACTCCGAGCGCAGGGAGTTCTTCTTCCACCGATTCTTCTCGCACCAGCCCGACCTCAACTACAACAACCCTGCCGTTCACGACGCCGTGTTCGACGTCGTGCGGTTCTGGCTCGACATGGGCGTCGACGGCTTCCGGCTGGATGCCATCCCCTACCTCTACGAGTCCGACGAGGGCAACGGCGAGGGCGAGCCGCCGACACACGAGTTCATCAAGCGCCTGCGCGCCATGCTCGACCACGACTACCCCGGTCGCGTCATGATCGCGGAGGCCAACCAATGGCCGCGCGAGGTCGCAGCGTTCTTCGGCAGCGAGGAGGAACCGGAGTGCCACATGGCGTTCGACTTTCCCGTGATGCCGCGCATCTTCTACTCGCTGCGGTCGCAGCGCGCTGACGAACTGGTGCGGGTGCTGTCGGAGACCACGGACATCCCCGACGGCGCCGGCTGGGGCGTCTTCCTGCGCAACCACGACGAGCTCACGCTCGAGATGGTCAGCGAGGAGTACCGGCAGGCGATGTACGGCTGGTACGCCTACGACCCGCGGATGCGCGCCAACGTCGGCATCCGCCGTCGCCTCGCCCCGCTCCTGGACAACTCACGGGCGGAACTGGAACTCGCGCACGCACTGCTCTTCGCCTTGCCGGGCACGCCCTTCCTCTACTACGGCGACGAGATCGGCATGGGCGACAACATCTGGCTGCCCGATCGGGACTCGTCACGGACCCCGATGCAGTGGACCCCGGACCGCAACGCCGGATTCTCCACAGCCGATCCGGGCAAGCTCTTCCTGCCCGTTGTGCAGTCGCTCGTCTACCACTTCAACCAGGTGAACGTCGAGGCGCAGCTAGCCCAGTCCAGGTCGCTGCTGCACTGGATCAGGAACGTCATCTACGTGCGCAAGGCGCACCCGGTCTTCGGGCTGGGAACCATCACGGTGCTGCCGACCGACCACTCCTCCGTGCTCGCGTTCGTACGCTCCTACGCCGGCAGCGGCAGCGTGCTCGGCGAGCAGCCGGAGCACGTGCTCTGCGTGTTCTCCTTCGCGCACAACCCGGCGTCGGTCACCTTGGAAGCCCCTGACTTCGCGGGCAGCGGACTGTACGACCTGTTCGGCGGCGCCCAGTTCCCCACCATTGCCGACGACGGCCGCTTCACGCTGACCCTCGGCACTCAAAGCTTCTACTGGCTGCACATCGAGCAGCCGCGATAGCCGCACAGACTCGGCGCGCCGAACCGTCCCACGTCGGTGGTCGCTCCTAACGTTGCAGCCATGAAGCGATGGCATGACGAACTCGGCGTATTCGACCTGGAGACGACAGGGGTCGACGTCGATACGTCGCGCATCGTGTCCGCTCACGTCGGCGTGCTGGATTCCGACGGCGTCGTGATCGAGCGCCTCGACTGGCTCGTCGACCCGGGGGTGCCGATTCCGCCCGGTGCCACAGAGGTGCACGGCATCACAACGGAACGCGCGCGAGCCGAGGGCCGCTCGGCCGCGGCTGCCGTGCACGAGATCGTCGCGGCACTGCGGGCGCTGACCAATCGAGGCATCCCGATCGTCGCCTACAACGCGCCGTACGACTTCTCGCTGCTGGATCGCGAGGCGCGCAGGCACGGCGTCGAGCCGCTGCACGATCCGGCGCCGATCGTCGACCCGCTGGTCATCGACAAGGCGGTCGACAAATATCGCAAGGGCAAGCGCACCCTTGAGATGACCGCCGGGCACTACGGGGTGGGTCTGCTCGATGCTCACGACGCCGGCGCGGATGCCATCGCCGCCGGCCGCGTCGCGCAGGCGATCGCTCGAGCGTTCCCGGTGGAGCTCGGAGTCGAGGCAGCGGAACTGCACGATCTGCAGGTGCGCTGGTGCAGGGAGCAGGCAGACGATTTCCAGGCCTACATGCGCAGGGTCAGAGACCCGGAATTCGTGGCGGTCGGCGACTGGCCGCGCCGCTGACGGCATCCGTGAGCCATGCAAAAGGCCCCGTCATCGACGGGGCCTTTTGCATTGACTTCTACTTGCCGAAGTTTTTGAAGCGCTGGTTGAACTTCTCGACGCGACCGGCGCTGTCGAGGATGCGCTGCTTGCCCGTGTAGAACGGGTGCGACTCGCTGGAGATCTCGACGTCGATCACGGGGTACGTGTTGCCGTCCTCCCACTCGATCGTCTTCTCGCTGGAGACGGTCGAACGGGTCAGGAACGTCGCACCGGAAGCGAGGTCACGGAAGACCACCGGCGCGTAAACGGGGTGAATGTCAGACTTCATCAGGACTTCCTCGAAGGAGCGGATTGGTGACTTGACGCGCCGCCTCGAACGGGGCGCGGAAGCGTGTCGGGCCGAGACGAGCGTCAACGGCCAAAGAAAGAGTTTAGCAGACGACTCAGGCCTCTTCGGCCGCAGCCTTGGCGCGCGCGGTGTGCCGACCGTCATGTGACGACACCTCGATCGGCAGTCCGAACGTCTCGGTGAGGCGCTCGGAGGTGAGGGTCTCCTCGAGAGGACCCGCTGCGACGATCTTGCCGTTCTTCAGCAGCAGAACGTGGGTGAAGCCGGTCGGAATCTCCTCGGCGTGGTGGGTGACCATGATCATCGCCGGTGAGCGCGAGTCGCTGGCGTAGCCGCCGAGAAGGGTGACGAGCTCCTCGCGCGCCCCCAGGTCGAGGCTCGCAGCCGGCTCGTCGAGGATGAGCAGCTCGGGGTCGGTCATCACCGCGCGGGCGATCTGCACGCGCTTCTGCTCGCCGTCGCTCAGCGTTCCGAACGCGCGGTCCGCCAAGGAGTCGAGCTTCCACTCGGCCAGTACCCGCCTGGCCCTGCGGGTGTCGATGGCTTCGTACTCCTCGTTCCACCTACCGGTGACGGAGTACGCGGCAGTGAGTACGACGTCGAGCACCGTCTCACGTTTCGGGATGCGCTTGGCCAGTGCGCTCGACGCGTAGCCGATGCGCGGCTTGAGCTCGGCGAGGTCGGCTTTGCCCAGCTCCTCGTCGAGGATCGTCACTCCCCCGGACGTCGGATGCGAAGCCGCGGCCGCCAACTGCACGAGCGTTGTCTTGCCCGCGCCGTTCGGACCGAGGATGACCCAGCGCTGGTCGGCGGTGACCGTCCAATCCGCCGCGTCCAGGATCGCGTTCCCGTCGCGCACGACGGACACGGAGCGGAGCGCGAGGACGGTATTCGACATGGCAACTAGCCTAGGGCAGGCGGCGGCGCGTACGGCGCCTGCGCGTGTGCGCCTGACAGGGGCGGGCGCACGAACAAATGCAGCGGCGCGTAAACCATCGCTACTGCACCACCAACCGTCGGTAGAGCGCGAGCGTCTGGTCTGCGATGG
>DASZMW010000152.1:0-10565 GCA_035551735.1 Humibacter sp.
CGGCACGATCGCCAAGAACGGCGGGAACGTCAATCCGGCCAGCATCAGCCAGTAGATCGCTCGCGCCCCGAAGAACTTGAATCGGGCGAGCACGTACGCGCACATCGCGCCGAGGATCATCACGATCACCAGCGCGCAGCCGACCACGATCAACGTGTTGAGGAAGTAGGAGCCGATGCCCGACCCGTTCCAGGCGTTCACGTAGTTGGAGAAGTCCAGCTTCTTCGGCAGGCCGAAGGGGGAATCCAGGATCTCCTTCGTCGTCTTGAACGATGACAGGAACACCCACAACAACGGGATCGCCACGATCAACGACCACGCGATCAGCAGTACGTGCGACGTGGTACCGGCGGCGATGTCGCCGCCGGTGAGCTTCTGCTTGTTGCCGCCGAGCTTGACCTTGCCGGTGCCGGCCTTCGCTGTTTCGACCGTCGCGGTCATGGCCGGCCCTCCTCTCGACCCTTGCTCAACCTGTTCACTCCGAACACGATCCCGGCGAAGATCAGCGTGATCGCAGCGAGCACGACACCCATCGCGGTCGCGTATCCGAACTGTCCCTTGCGGAACGCCGTGTTGAACAGATCCTGGCTGATGACCAGTGTCGTGTTCGCCGGACCACCTGCGTTGGGGAACAGCGCCGACATGTACACGAACGAATCCAGTGCCGCGATGCCGAGATAGATGTATGCCGTCTGGATGTTGTCGCGGATCGAGGGGATCGTGATGGACACCGCTGTGCGGAAGCGCCCAGCACCGTCCAGCCGTGCCGCCTCGTAGGTCTCGGCCGGGATGCTCTTGATCGCCGCCACGAACAGCACCGTGTAGAAGCCGATGAAGCCCCAGATGATGACGAACATCGACGCCGGCATGGCCGTTGCCACCTCACCCAACCAGGCGAAGTTCGTGAACTGATGCAACCCGATCGCGGTCAGGAACCCGTTCAGCAGGCCGGCACTGGGATCGTAGACCTCTGCCCAGATCAGGCCGACCACGATGGCCGGGATGCAGTAAGGGAAGAAGGAGACGGTGCGATAGAACCCGGAACCCTTGACGCCGCGGATCTGCCCCTTGCTCGGACCAGCCACCGTCACAACACTCGAGATGATCAGCGCGACCACGATCGTCACCAACGGCACGATGATGCCCAAGAGGATGCAGTTGAACACCGCCTGCATGAACGTGCTGTCTTGGAAGAGGTTCACGAAGTTCGTGAAGCCGATGAAATTCATCGTGGGCGAGAATCCGCCCCAATCCGTCAGCGAGTAATACAACGCCTGTACGAACGGCCAGATCACGAAGATCAGGAAGATCGCCAGCGGAAGAATCAAGAACACCGCCATGAAGCTGACGCGATCGAACGTCAGCTTCTTGACGCGGCGACGCCGGGAAGGCGGGGAAACCCGCCCTCCCGTCGCCGTGGTGCTGGTTACCTGGGTCACTTCGATGCCGCGGCCTTGTCGGAGATCGCCTGCATCTGGGTGGTCAGCTGTGCTGCCGTGGCCTGCCCGGAGAGGAACGAGTTCCAGATCACGAGCTGGTCGGTGTTGAGGCCGTACAGGCTGGCAAACTCCCAGTCGAAGATGTTGGTGCCTGCGGCATCCAGCATCTTCGTCTGGGACACGAGGGCGGTCGAGCCGAAGCCGTCCGCCGGCACGAGACCCTTGACGATGGTCGGCGCGAGCTTCTCCTTCGAGAAGTTCGTGGCGGCATCCTTGGAGAGCATGGCGCGCATGATCTCCTTGCCGCCTGCCACGTTCTTGCCCTGCGACGGCACGATGTACGGCTCGCCGGCCGCGGCTCGGAGCGCCTCGAAGGGCAACTTCGAGCTGCTGGTCACCGTCGGCTCGGGGGCACCGGTCATCTTGAAGTTGGCGGCTGTCGCCTTCTTCATCTCGTTCTCGATCCAACCGCCCGACGGATACAGCAGTGCCTGCTGGTCGTTGCTCCACTTCGCCTGAGCGGCGGTGAACTGGGTTCCCGCGCCGCCTGGGATGAAGTAGCCCGCCTTCACGATCTTCTCAAGCGCGGTGAAGACATCCTGGATCGGCTTCTGCGACCAGGCGTTCTTCTCGAGGTTGTTGACCGCGTTCATGACGTCGAGGCCGCCCTCCTTGATGGCCGAGTCGAGCGCCATCGTGAGGTAGTACGTTGCGGCTTCCTTGCCCCAGACGAACAGGTACTTGCCCTTGGCCTTGGCCTTGGCGCCCAGTTCGAGCGCCTCGTCCCAGGTCTTCGGCGGGGTCCAGTTGTTCTCGTCGAAGAGGGTCGCCGAGTACCAGATGGCGTAGACCGTCATCACGTAGTTCATCGCGACGAACTTGTTGCTGAAGGTGCCAGGAGTCTTCACGCCCGGGTAGAGCGTGTCGGCGATCTTCTTGCCCTCGTAATTGTTCGCCTCGAACACGTCATCGAGGGTCTCGAGGCTCTTCAGGATCGTGTTGAAGCCGATCTGGTTCGCGCCCGAGTTGTCGATGAGGTCCGGCGGGTTGCCGCCGACGAACCGCGGCTGAAGCGACTGGGCGATGTTCGTCTGCGGAGTGACCTTCGACGTGGTCTTCCACTTCTTGTCGACGATCTTCGACGCGAACGTCACGTAGTCGTAGCCGTAGCCGCCGTTGAAGATCACGGCCTCGATGCTGGAGCTCTCCTTGATGCCGAACGGGTTCGACGCCGACTTGGTGCCGGTTCCGCCGGTTCCGCCGCCGCCCCCGCTGGAGCAGGACGCGAGCGAAACGGTGATCGGAATGGCGACCGCCGCTGCGAACGCGCCGCGCAAGAAGTTGCGCCGGTCGAGTCCTCTACTCTCTGTGCTCATTCGAATGCTGCCTTTCGTTTTTCTCGTGGTGTTGGGTGGTGCTTCTCGGATGATCGCTCAGCGGGCCGTTAGGCGGTGCGACTGATGCGGTCTTTGTACAGGTCTTCAAGTGCTTTGTTGTGCTCATCGCCGCCGGGGATGTTGGCGGAGATGTAGACGGGGGGCGTCGTGCCCGATGCGGCGATGCGCTCAGAGACGGCGATCGTGAGCAGCTGCGCGATGAACGCCGCTGTGATCGACGAGATGGCGCCGACGCGCAGTCCGTCACCCAGATCGAGGGTCGCGTCACCGTACGGAGCCTTGTTGTCGATGACGATGTCTGCGATGTCGCGCAGCTTCAGCCCGCTGGGATGCTTCGGCTCGACCGCATCGGTGTGCTGGATGCTCGTGACGGCGATGACCTTGTGCCCCGTCTCCTTCGCCTTCAACGCCATGCCGACGATCGAGCCGTTCACGCCAGAATTCGACGCGATGAGGAACACATCGGCCGCGCCGACCGGAGAGAGCTCGAACAGCTCGTCGACAACGGCTGGGTCACGCTCGAGTGCACTCCCGCCGAGGATGTCGACACCCCGGTCGCCGTGCAGCACCACGTCGCGGAGCGCGATGCGGTTCGTCGGGATGAGCCCGCCTGCGCGGCCGGCGATCTCCATGGCGAACGCCTCGGAGTGTCCGGTTCCGAACGCCTGCAACACACCGCCAGCGGCGATCGCGTCGACGAGGAGCTCGATAGCGGGATCGAGCGCACCGGCATCCGCCTCGGCCGCTAGCGCGTTCAGCCGGGTGGTGGCTTCTGTGAGGAAGTCGTCATAGAGGCGAGTCATGCATTCTCCTTGTGGTGCTGGATGGGGTCGTGCGCACGTCGCGGCCTCGCCGATCTGCGGTGCGGGGCGACCGCGAGAGCGGATGCCGCGAGCGTGGTGGTCGTGCGGCCGAAGTTCTTCTGGGCGACCAGGAGGTAGAGCAGGTCGAGCACGAAGAGCTGCGAGTGTTTGGCCGAGAGGTCGTCCGGCTGGAGGAACTGCTCGAGAGCCAGGGTGACGATGTGCTCGTCGGCGATGCGCGCCAGGGGTGAATCCGGCGAGTTCGTGACGGCCACCGTGAGCGCGCCGGTCGACCTGGCGCACTCGAGCATCTGGATGGTCTCTTCCGTGCGGCCCGTGTTCGAGATTCCGATCGCGACGCAGTGCTCGTCCTGGAGCGCGGCACTGGTCAGCCCCGTGTGCACCTCTGGCCAGTAGTGCGAGTTGATGCCGATGCGGTACAGCCGCGACTGCATCTCCTCCGCCATCGTCGCGCTGCCGCCGATGCCGTACAGGTCGACGTGCTCGCAGGTGGCGATGCGGGCGGCGATGCGCTCGAGCCTTGCGAGGTCGACCAGGTCGGCGGTCTCGTGCAGCGACCGTGTGTGCGCGGCCAGGAGCGTGCTCATCACCTCGGTGGGCGAATCGTCAGGACCGAATGCGCGGCCGATGTCTTCGCTCCAGGTCTCGCGCGCCCGCTCGCGGCCGACATCCGACGCGACAGCGACACGGAGCGGCACGTAACCGGAGAAGCCGATCGTGCGGCAGAAACGCGTGACCGTTGCGGGCGAGGTGCCGGCGGATTCGGCGAGCTCGGTGATCGAGAGCCGGAGCGGGGCATCCGGCGAGTCGAGCAGGACCGCGGCGATTTTGGCCATTGCCTGCGACATCTGCGGAAGTCGAGACTGGATGCGCATACCAACCCCCGGGCCGTTGACAGCGGCAGGAGCCTGCGCCGGGTCGTTCGACGCGCTGGCCAGGTCTGACGCAACGTTCACGTGAAAATCCGTCTCACTTCAGTGGGGGATGGTTGAAAAGTATTATCAGGACTGTACGAGCCGGAATTCAAGTCCTGAAACAGAAAAGTGATCTATGGGAAATCTGCTCGCCGTCGACGCCGGCGGAACTTCGACGCGCGCCGTCGTGCTCACCCGCGAAGGCGAATGCCTCGGATTTGGAATCGGTGGGGCGGGAAATCCCATCTCATCAGGCACGGAACACGCCTCGCGTGAAGTCGTGACCGCGGTGTCGGCCGCACTCGACCGTGCAGGAGCGCACCAGGGCATCGATGCTGCGGTGCTCGCGATGGCCGGGTCGCGCACGTACGTTTCGACCGAGTGGATCACCTCGGCGCTCATCCGCGTCGGTGTCGCGGGACCCGTCGAACTCGAGTCGGATCTGCTCGCGACGTTCTGTTCCGGCGCGTGGGAGTCCGACGGCTATGCGATCGTTGCAGGGACCGGCGCCGCAGCGATCCGGGTGCATGAAAGGCGGCTGGAGGTCGCCTCCGATGGCCTCGGATGGCTGCTCGGCGACGCCGGTTCTGGTTTCTGGCTCGGCCGGAGAGTGGTGCGGGCCGTTGCGGCCGAGCTCGACGCCCGCGGGCCGCGCACGGCACTCACACCGCTGCTTCTCGGCACGCTCGGCATCGCCCCGGATCTCGAAATCACTGAGGACGGTCGGCCGGACTCGCTGCGCTTGCTGCTCGACGCGGTGTACGCGCTGCGCCCGATCGAACTGGCGACCTTCGCGCCGCTCGTGTTCGCGGTCGGCGATGACGCCGTCGCACGATCGATCGTGCTGGATGCCCGCTCCGCGCTGAAGACGACGCTGGGCGCAGTGGCGTCTTCGGATGTTCATGGTCCTGTCGTGTGCGGCGGCGGCGTTCTCCGCGCGCTCGGACTCGACAGCGACGGCGTTCCGGGCGTCACCGATATGCGCTCGGTCGCCGACGGAACAGCCGGCGCCGCCGTGCTCGCGCTGCGCTACGGCGGCGTCACCGTCGACGAGGACGTGTTCGGGAGGGTCAACGGCACGCTGAGGGCGCTGCGCGCCGAGGGGGTGCGATAGCGAACGAGGGTGCGGTGCATCTGCCCTTCGACTCCCTGCGCTCGCTCAGGGAGCTGAGGGGAGAGCGCGCAAGACGATCATGCGAGGGGGCGGTACTGCAGCTGGGCGACCTCGTGCACCTGTGAGGTCACCGCGGCAAACCGGGTGTAGCCGGCATCCGTCAGCCGTTCCAGCAGCGGTTTCAGGTTCTTCACGCGCTTCTCGATGCGCACCCGGGCACCGCCGGACACCAGGTCTCGCTTGAGACGGACCAGGGTGGTCGCCGCCACGTCGCGGACGTACACGAGCACCACCGAGTCGGCGTCGCTCCGCTCGGGAATGTCGACCAGGTCGACGATGCGCTCGAAGCCGAGCGAGAAGCCGACCGCGGGAACGTTCGTGCCGAGGAATCGTCCGATCATGCCGTCGTAGCGGCCGCCACCGCCGAGCGAATAGCCGAGTTCCGGGTGCTGGATCTCGAAGATCGCACCCGTGTAGTAGCCCATGCCACGCACCAGATTGTGCGAGAACACGAGAGGAGTCGTCGGGGCGACCGCAGCGACGGCGTCGCGGATGGCGTGCAGCTCGCCATAGGCATCCGCGTCGAGCCATGGCAGCGCGGTGTCGTTCTCGTCGTCGAGTAACCCCCAGCCGTCGTCTGGCAGCCCCGACAAGTTCTCTGCGGCGACAGCAGCGGTCGACTCGTCGATGAGCCCGAGGTCGACAAGTTCCGCCACGACTCCCTCAACGCCGATCTTGTCTTCCTTGTCGATCGTGATCATGGCGCGCTCGTAGCTCGACTCTGCGACACCCCAGGAGCCGATCAGCCCGCGCAGGATCGCCCTGTGGTTGATGCGGATCGTGCAGCCGTTCAAGCCGAGTGCCTCGAGCGTCGCAATCGTGGCGACGATGAGCTCGATCTCGGCGAGAGTACCGGCGTCGCCGATGATGTCGATGTCGCACTGCACGAACTGCCGATAACGACCCTTCTGAGGGCGTTCCGCACGCCAGACCGGCGCGATCTGGATGGACTTGAACACGCTCGGCAGAGCCGCCCGGTGACTGGCGTAGAACCGCGCGAGCGGTACCGTCAGGTCGAACCGCAGCCCGAGGTCGGTGAGCGACTCGAGATCGCCGACAGCAGCGTATTCCGCGACCGTCTCACGGCTCAGACCTCTGCGCAGGATGCCGAACGCGAGCTTCTCATTGTCGCCGCCGAGTCCGGAGTGCAGGCGCGAGGCATCCTCCATGACGGGCGTCTCGATCTCGTCGAAGCCCTGAGCTCGGTAGCTGTCGCGGATGACGCCGAGCGCGTGCTCGCGGCGGGCCTTGTCTGCTGGGAGGAAGTCGCGCATGCCGCGGGGCGGGTTCACGGGTTGTGCCATGGCGTCCATTGTTCCAGGGCCCGGAGCACCGTGCCGCAGACGAGCCGCACGACTTCATCGCACACGCTCGGGGGAATAGCGGAGGGGGCATCCGGATTGCAGATATCGATGTCTGACAACTCGGCGAATTCGACTGTGACCCGCCGCAGCATCGGCCTACGCTCCGAGCGCGGGCCGATCCTGCTTTCTCTCATGCTCGCGACAGCGCTCGTCGCACTCGACTCCACGATCATCGCGACGGCATCCACGTCGATCGCGCGGGATCTCGGCCACTTCGCCCAGATCCCCTGGCTCTTCTCGATCTACGTGCTGGCTCAGGCGGTCTCCGTTCCGATCTACGGACGCCTCGCCGACTTCTTCGGCCGCAAGCACCTGATGCTGATCGGCATCGGACTCTTCCTGGTCGGGTCGATCCTGTGCGGGTTCGCGTGGTCGATGCCTGTGCTCATCGCATCGCGGGTCGTGCAGGGCCTCGGGGCCGGCGCCGTTCTGCCGATGAGCATGACGATCGCCAGCGATATCTATACGCTTCAGGAGCGCGCGAAGACGCAGGGCTACCTCGCCAGCGTGTGGGGCATCTCTGCCGTCGTCGGTCCGACCCTGGGCGGCCTGTTCAGCGAATACGTGAGCTGGCGCTGGATCTTCTTCATCAACATCCCGCTGTCGCTGATCGCCGCATGGATGCTCTGGCGCAAGTTCACCGAGAAGCGACACGGCGAGCGCACCAGGCCGCGCATCGACTATGCGGGCGCCGCGCTACTGACCGTTGGCACGGCACTCGTGATTCTGGGGCTGCTCGAGGGCGGCACGGCGTGGGCGTGGAACTCCGCTGCGTCGATCGTGATCTTCGCGGTGGGCGTCGCGGCGCTCGTGGCGTTCGTGTTCGTGGAACGCAAGGCGCAGCATCCGATCATCCCACTGGGGGTGCTGAAACGCCGGGTCATCTGGGCATCCACGCTCGCATCGCTGATCATCGGTGCGATCGTGCTCGGTCTGACGACCTACGTTCCGATCTACGCGCAGGACGTGCTCGGTATGAGCGCGCTGATCGCCGGTTTCGCGGTGGCCGCGCTGACCGTCGGATGGCCGTTGACGGCATCAATCGCCGGCCGGTTCTACCTGCGCATCGGGTTTCGCTGGACGGCGGTGATCGGATCGTCGATCGTCGTGATCGGTACTCTGCTGCTGCTCACCCTCGAGGCGGACAGCAGCATTTGGCTGGTAGCCGTGTTCTGCTTCGTGATCGGCGCAGGCATGGGCCTGACGGCTGTGCCGACGCTCATCGCCGCCCAGAGCTCGGTCGACTGGCAGGAGCGCGGGCTCGTGACGGGCACCAACATGTTCGCCCGCTCGATCGGGTCGGCTGTGGGAGTCGCCGTGTTCGGCGCCATCGTCAACGCGAACGCGACGATCGGGGCGGACGGGGCTCCGCACGGACCCCAGCTGGCGGTCGCCACTCACCTAGTGTTCCTCGCCATTGCGGTGGTCGCGGTCGTGTTGCTGGTGGCGGTGCTCCTGATGCCGGCCAGACGTGCGCAGCAGATGGCGCCCGTGACGACGTCGACGGGAGCCGTCGCAGCTCAGTGAGGCGCGGTCAGTGAGCGGTCGTCGCGCTGCCTTCGACCTCTCGGATCTCGGCTTGAAGTGTGCGCACTGCCAGTCGAAGTGAGCGTTCGGCATCGATGTCGCTGGCGCGCGCGGCGGCCACGATGGCGAGGAGCCTCGCGCCGAGCTCGGACTCGTCGGCGAAGGTGACGGCATCCGTCGTTTCGACCTCGATGCCGACACGGGCAGCACGGCCGATCACCTTGTCGGCGAGGGCGAGCGCGGGCATCCCCTGCGGGATACCGTCCAGCACGCTGCGACGCTGCGTCTTCTCGGCGGCTTTCGCGGCGGTCCACAACCGCAGAACGTCCTCAGGGGTTTCGGCCACCTCGTCGCCGAAGACGTGCGGATGCCTGCGCACCATCTTCGCGGTGACGCGCTCCGCGACATCCTCGATGTCGAACCTCGCGGAGTCACCTGAAGCCGCCGCGGCGCGCGACGCGATCTCGGAATGGAACGCGACCTGCCACAGCACGTCGCCCAATTCCTCGATGATGTCGTCTGTCGTTCCGGCCTCGATGGCGTCGACGAGCTCGTACGTCTCCTCGATGAGGTACGGCACGAGCGTCTCGTGCGTCATGGTCTGCGACCAGACGCACTTCTCGAGCACGGATGCCATCGCGTCGGCGAAAGAGTCGAGTCGCGACGCCCCGGACGCCGCCGGCCGGCCGGCAGTCGGTTCAGCGGGCGGATCAGCACTCGGCTCAGTGGTCGCATCCAGATCGGTCATCGCCACTCCCCCGTCGACGCTTATCGTGTTCGCTCAGCTTGTCCGTTCATCGTGTCACGGCAGCACCATAGGGTGGGACGGTGACCAGCGTGCGACGGATCATCGTGTCGGTTTCGGACCTCGAGCGTTCGCTGACGGTGTACTCGGGTGCTTTAGGAATTCCGGTGATGTGGTCGAACGACGAGGTTGCACGCCTCGACGCGAGCGGCGTCGAAGTGATGTTGCACCGACGGCCGCCGACCCCCGGCGAGTTCGGCGTCTCCGCGTCGTTCGCCGTCGACGATGTCGACGAAGCCGCGGCGAAGGCTATCGCCGCGGGCTGCGCGACCGTGCGTGGGGCTGGCGACGAGCCGTGGGGCGAACGCCAGGCCGTGCTTCACGACCCGGACGGGCACGTCGTGTGCATCGTCGGTCCGACGGCGGGCTGAGGGCGCTGTGAGTCTGATCCGGTCGGAGCGAGCCGCTGCGGGCATCCTGCTGGGTGCTGCAGTGCTCGGTCTTGTTCTGGCGAACACCCCTGTCGGTCCTGCCCTGCTCGGGCTGAAGGAGACCCAGATCGGCCCGGCGGCGCTGCACCTCGACCTGCCGGTCGGAGGGTGGATCAGCGACGGTCTGCTCGCGATCTTCTTCTTCATCGTGGCGGTCGAGTTGCGGCACGAGCTCACGGTCGGCGAGCTCGACTCGGTGAGCAAGGCTCTGCATCCGGCGATCGCAGCGGTGTTCGGCGTGATCGTGCCCGCCCTGGTCTACCTCGCGTTCACCGCAGGCAGCGGATTCGCCGACGGATGGCCGGTGCCAACGGCCACGGACATCGCCTTCGCGCTCGGCGTGCTCGCCATCTTCGGCCGCGGGTTGCCGAACCGTCTGCGCGTGTTCCTCCTCGCGCTGGCGGTGCTCGACGACCTCGTCGCCATCATCATCATCGCCGTCTTCTTCACGACCGATCCGAACCTTCTCGACCTCGCGCTCGCCGTCGTCACCGTCGCTCTCTTCGGGCTTCTGAGCAGGCTGCTGCACGGCAGGATGCGTGCACCGATCGGTGTGCTCATGGTGCTGTTGGCCGTTCTGACCTGGGCACTCGTGCACGACTCCGGCGTGCACGCCACGATCGCTGGAGTCGCGCTGGGCCTCGTGATGTCACGTGCCCCGGCTCGCCGCGTGACGCACGCGCTGGAACC
>DASZMW010000153.1:0-11537 GCA_035551735.1 Humibacter sp.
ACTCTGCCGGGGCCGGCGGCTCCTCTGACAAACCCGAATTGATCACCGGATCGGCAGCGATCCTCCGCTCGCTCGCTCAGCTGGGCGTCAAGGACGTCTTCGGCTATCCCGGCGGCGCTGTCATACCGTTCTATGACGCACTCATCGAGCAGGACGCCATCCGGCACATCCTGGTGCGCCACGAACAGGGCGCAGGGCACGCTGCGGAGGGCTACGCGACGGCCGCGCGCAAGGTGGGAGTCGCGGTAGCAACGTCGGGACCAGGTGCCACGAACCTCGTGACCGCCATCGCTGACGCGCACATGGACTCAGTGCCGACCCTGTTCATCACCGGACAGGTCTTCTCGACCCTGATGGGAACGGATGCCTTCCAAGAGGCAGACATCGTCGGCATCACGATGCCGATCACGAAGCACTCCTTCCTGGTGAAGAGCGCCGACGAGATCCCCGCCACCATCGCCGCGGCGTACCACATCGCGTCGACCGGTCGGCCGGGCCCGGTGCTCGTGGACATCACCAAGGATGCTCAACAAGAGCTGATGGAGTACTCCTGGCCGCCCGTCGTCGACCTGCCCGGCTACCGGCCCGTGACCAAGGCACACGGCAAGCAGGTGCACGCAGCGGCCCGTCTGCTCGCCGAGTCGACCAAGCCTGTGCTCTACGTGGGCGGCGGCGTCGTGCGCTCCGAGGCGTCCCCCGAACTGCTGGTGCTGGCCGAAGCGACAGGTGCTCCGGTGGTCACCACGCTGATGGCGCGCGGAGCGTTCCCCGATTCTCACGAGCAGCACCTCGGCATGCCCGGCATGCACGGTACCGTCGCCGCAGTGCTTGCACTGCAGGATGCCGATCTCATCGTGTCGCTCGGCGCCCGCTTCGACGATCGCGTCACGGGCAAGGTGTCGGAGTTCGCTCCGCACGCCAAGATCGTGCACGTCGACGTCGATCCCGCGGAGATCTCGAAGATCCGCCACGCGGATGTCCCAATCGTCGGCGATGCCAAAGACGTCATCGCCGACCTGACCTCGGCATACGAGCACGAGGTGGCCACCGTCGGCAAGCCCGACCTCGCCGAATGGTGGGCCAGGCTCGACGGGCTGCGCACGCAGTTCCCGCTCGGCAGCACGCCGACCACCGACGGCCTGCTGTCGCCCGAGGCAGTGATCGCTCGCATCGGCGAGATCACGGGGCCCGAGGGCGTGTACGTCGCCGGTGTCGGCCAACACCAGATGTGGGCGGCACAGTTCATCAAGTACGAGCGCCCGAACGCGTTCCTCAACTCCGGTGGGGCCGGAACGATGGGCTATGCGGTGCCGGCTGCGATGGGTGCGAAGGTGTCGCAACCTGATCGAACCGTGTGGGCGATCGACGGCGACGGCTGCTTCCAGATGACCAATCAGGAGCTCGCCACCTGCACGATCAACAACATCCCGATCAAGGTCGCGATCATCAACAACTCGTCGCTCGGCATGGTGCGGCAGTGGCAGACCCTGTTCTACGACGGTCGCCACTCCTTCACGGACCTGAACACCGGTCACGCGACGGCGATGATCCCTGACTTCCTCAAGCTCGCGGAGGCGTACGGTGCCCTTGGCATCCGGGTCACCAAAGAGGAAGAAGTCGACGATGCCATCAAGCTGGCGCTCGAGACGAACGATCGCCCCGTGGTGATCGACTTCATCGTGAGCAGCGACTCCATGGTGTGGCCGATGGTGCCGCAGGGAGTCAGCAACTCCAACGTGCAGTACGCCAAGGACCACGCACCGACCTGGGGAGAGGAGTAGGCCATGTCGACGCACGTGTTATCGCTGCTCGTCGAAGACAAAGCGGGCCTGCTCACCCGCGTCGCCGGCTTGTTCTCGCGCCGCGGGTTCAACATCCAGTCGCTCGCGGTGGGCGTCAGCGAGGTTCCGGGACTCTCGCGCATCACCGTGGTGGTCGACGTGGAGGATGCCCCGCTCGAGCAGGTGACCAAACAGCTGAACAAGCTGATCAACGTGATCAAGATCGTCGAGCTGGACCAGGCACAGTCTGTACAGCGAGAGCACCTGCTCATCAAGGTGCGCGTCGACAACGCGACCCGCTCGCACGTGCTGGAAGCCGTGAACCTGTTCCGCGCCAGGGTCGTCGACGTCTCGCCGGATGCTCTCGTCATCGAGGTGACGGGCGACACCGGCAAGACCGAGGCACTGCTGAGGGTGCTCGAGCCATACGGCATCAAGGAGATCGCGCAGTCCGGCCTTCTCGCTATCGGCCGCGGCTCGAAGTCGATCACAGAGCGCGTGTTCAAGAATTGACCACCACAACTTCGAACAACAAGGAGAAACAACACCCCATGGCTGAGATCTATTACGACAACGACGCCGACCTGACGATCATCCAGGGCAAGAAGGTGCTCGTCGTCGGCTACGGCTCGCAGGGCCACGCGCACGCCCAGAACCTACGCGACTCGGGCGTCGAGGTGCGCATCGGTCTGCAGGAGGGCTCGAAGTCCACGCAACGCGCCCAGGAGGCCGGCTTCCAGGTCGTCACGCCCGCCGAGGGCACCACGTGGGCCGACGTCATCGTCATCCTCGCGCCCGACCAGGTGCAGCGTCATCTCTACGCGAACGACATCGCCCCGAACATCAGCGACGGCAAGGCCCTCGTGTTCGGCCACGGGTTCAACATCCGCTTCGGCTACATCACGGCGCCCGATGGCGTGGATGTCGTCATGGTCGCTCCGAAGGGACCAGGTCACACCGTGCGCCGCGAGTACGTCGCCGGCCGCGGCGTTCCCGTGATCGTCGCCGTCGAGAACGACGCAACCGGCAAGGCGTGGGAGCTCGCGCTCAGCTACGCGAAGGGCATCGGCGGTCTGCGTGCAGGCGCCATCAAGACCACCTTCACCGAGGAGACCGAGACCGATCTGTTCGGCGAGCAGGCCGTGCTCTGCGGCGGCGTCTCCCACCTCATCCAGGCCGGCTTCGAAACGCTCACCAGGGCGGGCTACCAGCCCGAGATCGCCTACTTCGAGGTGCTTCACGAGATGAAGCTCATCGTCGACCTGATCTGGGAGGGCGGCATCTCTAAGATGCGCTGGAGCGTCTCCGACACGGCCGAGTACGGCGACTACGTCTCCGGCCCGCGCGTGGTCGACGACCACGTGAAGGATGCCATGCAGGGCGTGCTCGACGACATCCGCTCCGGCGCGTTCGCCGAGCGCTTCATCGCCGACCAGGATGCCGGTGCCCCCGAGTTCCTCGCCGACCGCAAGGCGGGGGAGGAACACCCCATCGAGACCACCGGTCGCGAGCTGCGCAAGCTCTTCGCGTGGAACTCGTCGAACGACGACGACTACGTCGACGGCGAGGTAGCTCGCTAGGTCTACCACCTCGCCGAGACCTACCGTTCGTGCCGAGATTTGCGCAGAGTGCGTGGGTCTCGGCACGAACCGTAAGCCTCGCGGTGTTCGGGCGCAGGGCAGTGCTCATGTGCGCGTTCGCCCTCCCGGAGGCCGCTAAAGTTGAGGGACCGCGCCCCGAGGCAGTGGCGTCTCGGGCGCATCCGCCCGCAATCCCACCGTTCTGCTCCCATTGAAGGGTCTACACACGTGTCGAAACCGGTCGTGCTGATCGCCGAGGAACTTTCGCCAGCCACCGTCGAGGCACTCGGCCCCGACTTCGACGTGAGGAACGTCGACGGAACGGATCGCACCGCGTTGCTGTCCGCGCTCGCCGATGCGGACGCCGTGCTGATCCGTTCGGCGACGAAGATCGACGAGGAGGCCATCGCGGCCGCTCCGAAGCTGCGCGTCGTGGCTCGAGCGGGAGTCGGCCTCGACAACGTCGACATCAAGGCGGCGACCACGGCCGGTGTCATGGTGGTCAACGCTCCGACCTCGAACATCATCTCGGCGGCCGAGCTCACCATCGGGCACATCCTCTCGCTGGCCAGGCACATCCCGGCCGGCGATGCGTCGCTCTCCGGTGGCGAATGGAAGCGTTCGAAGTACACCGGCACCGAACTGTACGAGAAGACCATCGGCATCATCGGTCTGGGCCGCATCGGCGCGCTGATCACCGCTCGGCTGCAGGCCTTCGGCACCAACGTGATCGCCTACGACCCGTACGTCACCTCAGCAAGGGCCCAGCAGCTCGGCGTGCAGTTGGTCACCATCGATGAGCTGCTGCAACAGGCCGACTTCGTCACGATCCACATGCCCAAGACGCCGGAGACGCTCGGCATGATCGGCGACGACCAGCTCGCCCTCATGAAGAGCACCGCCTTCATCGTCAACGTCGCCCGCGGCGGCCTGATCGACGAGGATGCCCTCTATCGCGCCCTGACGACCGGCTCGATCGCGGGCGCCGGCCTTGACGTCTTCGTCACTGAGCCGCCTCTGGAATCGCCGCTGCTGGCCCTCGAGAACGTGGTGGTGACGCCGCACCTCGGCGCGTCGACAGCCGAGGCCCAAGAGAAGGCCGGAATCTCGGTTGCCCGCTCGGTGCGCCTCGCACTTTCCGGTGAACTCGTTCCCGACGCAGTCAACGTGGCGGGCGGGGTCATCGATCCTTACGTGCGCCCCGGCATCCCGCTGCTCGAGAAGCTCGGACAGGTCTTCAGCGGCCTTGCGAAGAACAGCCCGATCACGAGCGTCGACGTCGAGATCCGCGGCGAACTTGTCGAGTACGACGTGAGCGTGCTCAAGCTCGCCGCACTGAAGGGCATCTTCACCAACATCGTGAGCGAGAACGTCTCGTACGTGAACGCTCCACTGCTGGCCGAGCAGCGCGGCATCGAGGTGCGCCTGCTCACGGATGCCGCGAGCGAGGACTACCGCAACGTCTTGACCCTGCGTGGCGCGCTCGCCGACGGGTCGCAGGTCTCTGTGTCGGGTACGCTCACCGGCCCGAAGCAGACCGAGAAGATCGTCGGTATCAACGGGTACGACGTCGAGGTGCCGCTCGCGCAGCACCTCATCGTGATGGTCTACGACGACCGTCCTGGCATCGTCGCCGTCTACGGTCGGGAGTTCGGAGAGGCCGGCATCAACATCGCCGGCATGCAGATCGCGCGCACGACGGCGGGCGGCAAGGCGCTCAGTGTGCTCACAGTCGACTCGCCGGTGCCCGACGGCATCCTCGAGACGGTGCGGGCGGCGATCGATGCCGACGAGCTCCAGGCCATCGACATCACGGAGTCGTAGAGCGATGACTTCCGAGCCGCGTCGCTTCGCTCAGGTCGACGTCTTCGGTTCCCGGCCGATGCTCGGCAATCCGGTCGCCGTGGTCGTGGATGCCGATGGCATCGACGACGACGAGCTGCAGCGCTTCGCGCGCTGGACGAACCTGTCGGAGACGACGTTCCTGCTGCCGCCGACCGGTCCCTCCGCCGACTACCGCGTGCGCATTTTCACGCCGGGCGGAGAGCTGAGCTTCGCGGGGCATCCGACGCTGGGTTCCGCGCATGCGTGGCTGGAGGCGGGCGGAGTGGCCGCCGTGCCCGGCACTGTGGTGCAGGAGTGCGGGATCGGCCAGGTGCGACTGCGCGACTCCGGCGGCCATCTGGCGTTCGCGGCGCCGAGCCTTGTACGTTCCGGCGCCGTCGACGGTGACACCATCGAAGCCGCAGCGCGAGCGCTGCGGATCGGTGTCGATGAGATCCTGTCGTCGAATTGGGTGGACAACGGGCCGGGATGGTTCGCGGTCGAGCTGCGAGACGCCGCGGCCGTGCTCGCGCTCGAGCCGGACTTCACCATGCTCAGCGGCTTCGACCTCGGCGTCTTCGGATTCCACCCCGATGGCTCGGATGCCCTCTACGAGGTACGCGGGTTCGCACCGGACATCGGTGTGCCGGAGGATCCCGTCACGGGGAGCCTGAACGCGGGGCTCGCAAGCTGGCTGCTGGCATCCGGGCGCGTTCCCGACAGGTATCTGGCGAGCCAGGGAGCCGCACTCGGACGTGCCGGCCGCGTGCACATCGAGCGCGCCGACGGCGAGATCTGGGTCGGCGGCGCCACCCGCACGGTCGTCGCGGGCACCGTCACGCTCTGAGCCGCCGGCACCGGTGGGAACGCTCAGCCGCGCTGGTCGCGTTTCGTCGTGTCGATCGCTCGGCCGGTTTGCGGGTCGATCGTGCGGCTGCGCGTCACCGTCGAACTGCGCTTTCGCACCATCAGAACGATTCCGATGATCGTCACCACCACTCCGGCGCCGAGCAGAATGTAGCCAACCAGTTGCAGGTCGATCCAGGTTGGGCTCACCCTGATCGCGAACGCCAGGATGGCTCCAACCACGATCAGGAAGATTCCGCCTCCAAGGCTCACGAGCCCCTCCTTCGCCGTATTGCCTTCAGCCTACGGTCGGCAGACCTGGGCCGCCAGAATGGAGAAGCGATCGCCTGCCAGGCGGCGCCAGGGGGTGTCCAGATACGCTGGTATCCCAACGTGTCGAACGCAACGAAGGAGTCCTATGTCGCGTCAGGTCAGGCTCGCCGTCATTCCCGGTGATGGAATCGGCCCGGAGGTGATCGCGGAGGCCGTCAAGGTGCTCGACGCGGTCGTCGACCCTGCCGAGGTCGTCTTCGACAAGACCTACTTCGAGTTGGGCGCCGGTCGCTACCTGAAGACCGGTGACGTGCTCACCGACGAGGACCTCGCGGCGATCTCGGGCAACGACGCGATTCTGCTCGGCGCAGTCGGCGGCACCCCTGGCGACCCGCGTCTGGTCGGAGCAAACATCGAACGCGGCCTGCTGCTGCGACTGCGATTCGCCCTCGACCACTACGCGAACCTGCGGCCGACGGCCATCCTGCCCGGCGTCGTCAGCCCGCTCACGAGTCCCGGCGACGTCGACTTCGTCGTCGTGCGCGAGGGCACAGAAGGGCCCTACGTCGGAAACGGCGGTGCGATTCGCGTCGGCACCCCGCACGAGATCGCCAACGAGGTCTCCGTGAACACGGCGTTCGGCGTCGAGCGCGTCGTACGGTACGCGTTCGAGCAGGCGGAGCGGCGTCGCAAGAAGCTCACGTTGGTGCACAAGACCAATGTGCTGGTGCATGCCGGGGGTCTCTGGAAGCGCACGGTTGACGCGGTGGCGGCGGAGCATCCGGATGTCTCGGTCGACTACTTGCACGTCGACGCGGCGACGATCTTCCTCGTCACAGACCCTGCTAGATTCGATGTCATCGTCACGGACAACCTCTTCGGCGACATCTTGACCGATCTCGCGGCCGCGATCAGCGGCGGCATCGGACTGGCGGCCTCGGGCAACATCAACCCCGATGGCACGTACCCGAGCATGTTCGAGCCGGTGCACGGCTCTGCACCAGACATCGCCGGGCAGCAGAAAGCCGACCCGACCGCTGCCATCCTCTCGGTGTCGTTGCTCCTCAGCCATCTCGGCCTCGAGGATGCCTCGGCCCGCGTCGCCTCCGCGGTCGCGGACGACCTCGCCCAGCGCGGCTCGGCACCGCGCAGCACCGCCCTGGTCGGGGACTCCATCGCCGCTCGCCTCGGCGATCGCTGACGTACCCTGAATCCGTACAAGACATCCCGCCTCGAGCGGAGGAGAGCACCCATGACCATCCCGTTGACCGACATCACCCCTCTCACCTGGCAGGTGACCACGAATCCCGCGCCGCTGCCTGCGGCGGAACGCGCCGCCGTTCTGGCAGACCCCGGGTTCGGGCAGTACTTCACCGACCACATGGTCGACATCTGCTGGTCCGTGAAGGGCGGATGGCACCGTCCGAGGGTCAGCCCGTACGGGCCGATCCAGCTGGAGCCCTCGGCAGCCGTGCTGCACTACGCGCAAGAGGTCTTCGAGGGCCTCAAGGCCTACCGGCACGCCGACGGCTCGATCCACACGTTCCGCCCCGATGCCAACGCGCGTCGCATGGCGCGCTCAGCACACCGTCTCGCGCTGCCAGAGCTGCCGACCGACTACTTCATCGAAGCCATCAAGCAGCTCATCGCTCTCGACGGAGACTGGGTTCCCGACACCCCGGAGACGAGCCTCTACCTGCGCCCGTTCATGTTCGCGAAGGAGGCGTTCCTCGGGGTGCGCCCGGCGAACAAGGTGGCGTTCTACCTGATCGCCAGCCCGGCCGGCGCCTACTTCAAGGGTGGCATCGCGCCCGTGTCGATCTGGCTCTCCGAGGACTACTCGCGTGCCGGCGTCGGCGGAACGGGAGCTGCGAAGACCGGAGGCAACTACGCGTCGAGCCTGCTCCCGCAGGCCGAGGCGTACGAGCACGGCTGTGCCCAAGTGCTCTTCCTCGATTCGGCCGAAGGCAAGTACATCGAGGAGCTCGGCGGCATGAACGTGGTGCTCGTGTACAGCGACGGCACACTCGTGACGCCGGCTTCCGACTCCATCCTCGAGGGTGTGACGCTGGACTCGATCCTGCAGCTGGCCCGCGACCGCGGCCACCGTGTCGAGCAGCGACCTGTATCGCTCGACGAGTGGAAGGCCGGCGAGGCATCCGGAGACATCGTCGAGGTCTTCGCGTGCGGAACCGCCGCCGTGGTCACCCCCATCGCCCAGCTCAAATCGCGTGACTTCTCGATCGGATCAGCGGATGCCCCTGCCGGCGAGCTGACCATGTCGCTGCGACAGGAACTCACCGACATCCAGTACGGCCGCGCCGAAGACCGCCACGGCTGGCTCACCCGCCTGGACGCCTGAACGCATGAAGATCGCACGTTTCAGCCGCGAAGGCGCCATCGCGTTCGGCATCCTCGACGAGGAAGAACGCGAATGGGTCGTCCTGGCCGGCGACCCGATGTACGCGGGCTTCGACACGACGGGGGAGCGCGTCAAGGTCACGGATGCCCCGCTGCTTGCTCCGGTTCTGCCCCGTTCCAAGGTGATCGGCATCGGCCGCAACTACCGCGAGCACGCGGAAGAGATGGGTGCAGAGGCGCCGGAAGCCCCTCTCATGTTTCTCAAGCCGAATACCGCGGTGATCGGCCCGAACGATGCCATCGTGCTGCCTCCGCAGTCTGAACGCGTCGAGCACGAGGGGGAGCTCGTCGTCGTGATCGGCCGGATCGGCAAGGACATCGCGGAGGAGAATGCGCTCGACTACGTGTTCGGCTACACGGTCGGCAACGACGTCACGGCACGGGACCTGCAGCGCGCAGACGGCCAGTGGGCGAGGGGCAAGGGATTCGACACGTTCTGCCCGCTGGGGCCGGTGATCGAGACCGAGTTCGACGCGGCATCCGCCACGATTCAGACGCGGGTGAACGGCGAGCAGCGGCAGTCGGGGCGCATCTCGGACCTGATCCACGGCATCCCTCACCTCATCGCCTACGCGTCGAGCGTATGGACGCTGCTGCCAGGCGACGTGATCATGACCGGCACGCCCGCCGGAGTCGGTCCGCTCGTCGCCGGCGATCGCGTCGAGGTCACGGTGAGTGGAATCGGCACTCTGTCGAACCCGGTGCGCGCCAAGGCCTGATGACGCTGCTCCGACCCGTCTGGTGCCCGTTGCGGACGAAAATCCCCGCAGCAACGGGTGCGAACGTCCGGAACGGGCACCAGTCCTTGGCTAAACTGCGCCCATGACCGAAGGGTGGAGCGACTTCTACGTCGCCGTCGCGGGTGCAGCGGCCGCTCTGGCCGGTCTGATCATCGTGGCGATGAGCGTCACCATCAAAGAGATCATCGCTTCGCGCACCCTGCCGTCGCGGGCCGGCGCGACGATCAGCTCGATGGTGCTCATCCTGGTGCTGGCGATCCTGGGTCTGATGCCGCACCAGACGGATGTCGCACTAGGCATCGAGATCATCGTCGCCAGCCTGGTCGCGCTGATCCCGCCGATCCTGATGTCGCAGCGGGTGCTGACCGACACCACGTACGACGCGTCGACCGCCACCAGGATCTTCCGCGCGGTCGGCGGCCTCGGTCCGGTGGTGCTGGCGCTGGTGGGCGGCATCCTGGTGGTCGCAGGGCTCGAGGCAGGGCTCTTCCTCGTCGCTGCGGCCATTGCGTTGATCTTCGTGCTGTCGATGCTGAACGCCTGGGTACTTCTGGTCGAGGTGCAGCGCTAGCTGTGCCAGCAGCGGGTGCGTCAGCGGCCGAGTGCGCGGAGGGCACGCTCGACATCGCGCTCGTCGTTCCAGACGTGGAAGGCCACGCGTGCCCGTCCCGCCCGTCCCGACGCGACGATCCCCGCGCTTGTGAGACGCAGCAGGTCGTCCGAGTCGGGGTCGGCCCACGTGACGATCGCCCTGCCGCGCGCTTCGAGTCCGAGCGACGAGGCCAATGCGTCGCCGAGCGAGACGTCGTGGTCGTGCACGGAGCGGATGTCCGCCTCGGCGAACAGCTCCAGCGCCGGCACGGCCCCGGCGACGGCCTGCCACGCGGGCGACACGTCGAACCGCCTGGCCGAGTCCGCCAGTCGCGCCGAGGGTCCGTAGCACGATGCCCACGGATGCTCCGCCGCGCACCATCCGGCGTTCACCGGGATGAGCTGCTTTGCGAAGCCGGGTTGCACGGCGAAGAAGCAGACTCCTCGCGGCGAGCAGAGCCACTTGTAGGTGTGGCAGACGAAGGCATCCGCGGTCTGCGGTTGCAGTGGCATCCAGCCGGCGGCCTGCGTGGTGTCGCAGAGCACGTATGCACCGTGCGCGTCGGCTGCTGCACGGATGGCACGGGCATCCGCGATCTCACCGGTCGCCGACTGCACCAGCGAGTACGCCACCAGCCAGGTGTCAGCATGCACGCTGTCGGCGAGCGCACTCAGTGGCACGTGACGCACCCGCACCCCGCGGTACGCCTGCTGCTGGAACGGGAACACGATCGAGCTGAAGTCGCCGTCGACGCAGAGCACCTCGGCGCCATCGGGAACGGAGGCGGCCACGATCCCGGCAAAGACCGAGGTCTGCGACCCGAGCGCGACGCGATCGACGTCGACTCCTGCGATCGCGGCGAACGCCGTCCTTGCGCGGGCGACAAGCACGTCGTAGTGCGCGGGGGTTGCGCTTCCGCTTCTCCAGAGGTCGAGATCGACCGTGGCGGCTTCGACGGTGCTTGCGGGAGGGAGGCCGTTGGTGCAGGCGGCGAGGTAGCCGCTCCCGATGCCCTCGAACTCGTCGTGCAGAGCTGCGAAACCGGAGTGGAGCGGGGTTGCCAATGCCATGCACCAAGTCTTCGGGCCGACCGATCATTCGACAATCGCAGGTGTTTGATCAGTCCCATCACATGAAGTTATGATTGCGGGGTGACTCTGCGATCCGACCCTGGGCCGTCGCTCGAAGTGGATGCCCACACGCTCCGCATCGTGCGCGCCATCGTCGAGCACGGCTCGATCACCGCCGCCGCGACCGCGCTCGGCTACAGCCAACCGGCCGTGAGCCAGCACCTTCGCCGCGCGGAGGGGCGCATCGGCATGCCGCTGGTTGCACGCTCGGGGCGCGGCATCCGTCTCACCGAGGCCGGCAGGGTGCTTGCGAAGCACGCCGTCACCATCACGACAGCGCTCGATGCGGCAGCGGGGGAGCTTGCCGAGCTGTCCGGGCTGCGCTCCGGCCGCGTGCGGCTGGCCTCGTT
>DASZMW010000154.1:0-1798 GCA_035551735.1 Humibacter sp.
AAATATAAGGAAAACAAGCTCACATTGACTCACTAAATATAACTAAAGTAATCTACCGAACAATAATCGTCACACCGCTACGGTCTGGTCGACATGGCGCTCGTGCGGCTTCCGATCGACCGCGAGGGCGTGCACGCCATACCGCTTTACGACGAGCAACAGGTGATCGTCGTTCCGAAGGGCCACGCGATCACTGCGGCGGACGCGGTGTCGTTGGCCGAGGTGCAGGAGCTGGGTTCGCCGGTGCATCCCTTCGATCCGCAGGTCGAAGACACCCTCGAGCTCGTCGCGGCCGGCGTCGGCAGCATCGTGCTGCCGCACTCGGTCGCGCGGCTGCACGCCAGGCGCGACCTCGTCGCCCGCGAGGTGACGGATGCCGAGCCGACGAGCATCGCGCTGGCGTGGCTGAGCGATCCGGTGCCGCCGAGAACCGACTCGGAGCAATACCGTGTCGACACCTTCATCGGCATCGTGCGGGGCCGCACGACGAACAGCTCCCGCCGCTGAGCCCCCGGCCCCTGGCTGGGGAGCTGGCAGCTAGCCTGAGGGGGTGAACGCGGCCGACAGCATCCGCCTCGACGAGCGGGTGCGGGGCCTCGCGTCGGCCGACGAGGTGTTCGACGTCTTCGGCGAGTGGGCCGAAGAGGGCGGCATCACGCTGTACCAGGCGCAGGAAGAAGCCCTGATCGGCGTCGTGTCCGGTGCGAACGTGATCGTCTCGACCCCGACGGGCACCGGCAAGTCGCTCATCGCGGTCGGCGCGCACGCCGCCGCGCTCGCAGAGGGCAAGCGCACGTTCTACACGGCGCCGATCAAGGCGCTCGTCTCGGAGAAGTTCTTCGCCCTCGTGGACACGTTCGGTGCCGCGAACGTCGGGATGATGACCGGCGACTCCCAAGTGAACGCTGACGCGCCGATCATCTGCTGCACGGCCGAGATTCTGGCCAACCTCGCGTTGCGACTCGGGCCGGATGCCCCCGTCGACCAGGTCGTGATGGACGAGTTCCATTTCTACGCCGACCCCGATCGAGGCTGGGCCTGGCAGGTTCCGCTCCTCGTGCTCGAGCGAGCCCAGTTCGTGCTGATGAGCGCGACGCTCGGCGACGTGAGCGGGCTGGCGGACGATCTGTCCAGCAGGACCCACCGCGAGACGGTTGCGGTCACGGGTGTCGAGCGCCCGGTTCCCCTGGACTACGAGTACGCGCTCACGCCCGTGCACGAGACCATTCAGCTGCTGCTGGATGCCGGCAAGGCGCCCGTCTACGTTGTGCACTTCTCGCAGAAGGAGGCGCTCGAGAGAGCGCAGGCGCTGGCAGGGGCGTCCGTCGCCAGCCGCGAGCAGAGGGATGCCATCGCGGACGCGATCGGCGGGTTCCGTTTCGCCACCGGCTTCGGCCACACCCTCTCGCGTCTGCTGCGGCTGGGCATCGGCGTGCACCACGCCGGCATGCTGCCGAAGTATCGCAGGCTCGTCGAACAGCTGGCGCAACGCGGCCTGCTGCGCGTGGTGTGCGGAACGGACACCCTCGGTGTCGGCATCAACGTGCCGATCCGCAGCGTGCTGCTCACCGCGCTCACGAAGTACGACGGAATCAGGATGCGCCAGCTCACCGCGCGCGAATTCCACCAGATCGCCGGTCGCGCCGGTCGCGCCGGTTATGACACGGCCGGCACGGTCGTGGTGCAGGCGCCGGAGCACGACATCGAGAATGCACGAGCGGTGGCCAAGGCGGGGGACGATCCGAAGAAGAAGCGCAAGATCGTGCGCAAACGGGCTCCGGAGGGATTCGTTTCGTGG
>DASZMW010000155.1:0-11418 GCA_035551735.1 Humibacter sp.
GCAGTCAGCCGCAGGCTTAGCGCGGACCTTTCCGTCGTCGCCTCGCCCTCCTAGGCTGGGCTGGTCGCTGCGTCGCGGCGACCGACTCCGAACGGCATGCGTTCGGGCGGCCCTGACACGAAGGAGCGGACATGGCCATCACAAGCGAAGCGACCACGGTGTGGCGCGGAGACCTGAAGAGCGGATCGGGCGAACTCAACCTCGACTCATCGGGTGCTGCGCATTTCGACGTCAACTGGCGGGCGCGGTCGGAGGGATCCTCTGGGGTGACCACGCCGGAGGAATTGCTTGGGGCAGCCCACTCCTCGTGCTTCGCGATGGCGTTCTCGAACATCCTCGCCGAATTCGGCACACCGCCGCAGAGCATCCAGGTCACTGCGGCCGTGACATTCGACCCTGCGCAGGGCATCACCGGAAGTCACCTGCTGGTGAACGCTGCCGTGCCCGGTCTCGAAGAAGCCGATTTCCAACGGCTCGCCGATGAGGCGAAGCGCACCTGCCCGGTCTCGCGGGCGCTCGTGGGCATCCCGATCACGATCGAGGCCGAACTGGCGTAGTCCGGATGCTTCCGGAGCGCGCCAGCCGTCGGATCACTGATGTGCGGCGGGGCGCGCTCCGTACAGCTTGATCGCCTCGCGCATGGCCTGTCTCGCCCTGCGGCGGTCTCCCGACGCGTCATAGGCGAGACCGAGCCGGAACCACGCCCGCCAACTGGCGGGCTCCGCCTCCACGTCGGACTTGTACTGCGGGAACTCCTCGTCGGCGGCGTCGCGCAGAGGTCTGCCGCTCGCTCGATGTGGAAGATCGTCGACCGGGAGGCCGCCCTCAGTCTCCAGAATGCGCACGAGCCGCTGCGTCTGCACGCCGAACCAGAGTTCTCTGAGCAGCGCCCAGGCCGCGATCGCCGAGAGCACGAACAGGGCGACGGCCATGATGACGCCTACGGCGACCCCGCTGGCGATGAGCAGCACGCCGTACCTGACGACGAGCACGAGGTAGAGCACGAGGAGCACGGCCATCACGATGGCCGCGACGCGGCCGCGCATCACAGCCCCAGCAGTCGATCGAGGCCGACAGTGAGGCCCCTGGCGTCGGGCGCCGAGCGAAGCGCGTGCAGGATGCCCGCCGCGTACGCCCTGGAATCGGTCGTGTCGTGCGTGATGGTCAGGGTCTCCCCCGGGCCACCCAGAATCACCGACTGTCTGGCGACGACACCGTCGAGTCGGAGGCTGTGCACCGGAACGCTCGCCACCTGCTGCCCGCGCGCACGCTGATCGGTGTGCGGTGCGGAGACCGGGCCGCGCTCGTCGCGCGCCTCTGCGATCAGCTCGGCGGTGCGCACCGCGGTGCCTGACGGTGAATCGATCTTCGTCGCCGAGTGAGCCTCGACGATCTCGATGGAGTCGAAATACTTCGAGGCGGCCGCGGCGAATGCCGTGCCCAGTGCCGAGCCGAGCGAGAAGTTCGGCACGACGATGACGCCGCTGTCGGACTCGTCACGCAGACGTGCCGCGAGCGGTGCCAGCCGCGCCGCCGACCAGCCGGAGGTTCCGACGACGACGTTGCGGCCGGCATCCAGCGCATAGTCGACGATCGACGGGCTCACGGCCGGAACCGTGACGTCCAGAACGACGTCGGACGGAGCATCCTGCGGCCCGAGCATGTCGGAGAGATCGTTCTTCGAGCCGAGCGCCGCGACCAACTCGAGGTCGTCGACCCCTTCAATGAGGTCGACGGCTACGCTTCCGAGCTTGCCGGTCGCGCCGACGACGGCCACACGAATGGTCATTCCCTCACGATACCAACGGCGGACATGGGTCATGGTTCGTCTCGTCTGCACCCTTGTGCCGGGAATCCGCCCGCGCGTACCAGTCCGGATAACCGCACCTAAGCTGACTGGTGATGCTCACGTTCGCCAGCGCCCGCACGGACGATCCGATCACCGCGGACCTCCTCACCCGATACTTCACGGAGCGTGAAAACACGTTCCCGTCCGCACAGGGCAGCTACCGCGTGAAGCTGCCCGATCCATCCCAGTTCATCGGCGATCGCGGCGACTTCGTGATCGTCTCGCTCGATGCAGCCGCGGTCGGCTGCGGCGGCATCCGACGAATCGAAGATGCCGTCGATGCGTCAGGCAACCCGATCGCGCGCTTCGAGGTCAAGCACCTCTGGCTCGATCCCGCCTCGCGCGGGCACGGGGCGGGTCGTGCGCTGCTGAACGAGCTGGAGCGAAGGGCTGCGTCGCTCGGCGCCCGGCAGTTGGTGCTGGACACCAACGAGAGCCTCACCGCTGCCGGCGGCCTGTATCGGAGCACCGGTTACCGCACGGTGGCCCCGTACAACGACAACCCGAACGCGACGCACTGGTACGCGAAGAACGTCACAACGTCGTAGCGTCACCGCCCGACGCGACGTGAGCCCGATCGAGCCACGCACGATCCGCGGCGACACGGATGTCGAGTGCGGCAGGTAGCACCGTGATCCTGGCGCTGCGCACGGGGCCGAAGCTGTCGCCGTCGAGTTCGACGGCGTGCGGCGCATCGAAGCGCACCTCGAACCGGCGCCCCTGCGCATACACGAGCGGACGGATGTCGGGCGCGAGTTGCATCATGCGCCTGCCGATCCGTGAGCGGTGCGCAACCCCCTGAATCGTCAGTCGCGTTCCGATCCTGGCCCAGCCGAACCTCCGTCCCGGGCTGAGCATGACCACGTCGAGCAGGCCGTCATCCACCTCGGCTGCCGGGAGCAGCAGCATGTTGCCGGTAAGCGTTCCGCAATTGCCGACGATGACGGTGTGTGCGTGACCGGATCTGACATGGCCGGCATCGACGCGATAGCGCAGGTGGAACTGGCGGTTCGCAATGATCGACCGGGCGATCGGGGTCACATATGCAAGCCAGCCGAGCCGACGCTTGGCTTGCGCGCTGGTCTTCTCCGCCATTTCGGCGTCGAGCCCGATGCCTGCCATGACGAGGAACCTGTGGGTGCTGCGCGTGCCTGCGTCGTCCTCGAGTTCGGCGACGGCCACGTCGATGCCGGCGCTCAGGTCTCCGAACGCGATGCGAAGACAGGCTTCGACGTCGTTCAGCGGGAGATCGAGGTTTCGCGCGAGCAGGTTTCCGGTGCCGGATGGCACGATGGCCAACGGCGTGCTGCTCTCCTTCATCGCCTCGGCGACCACGCGCACCACGCCATCTCCGGCGGCGACGATGATCACGGCCGGGTCATCTCGAAGCGCTCGTTGCGCCGCACCGAGCCCGGAATCGTCGGCGTCGGTCGGATACCAGCGGGTCTCGTCCCAGCCGCCGCGGTCTTCCTCGACGCGGACACCACGTTTCACCCGGTCGAGGGAGACCTTGACCGGGTTGTAGACGATGGCTGCGTGGCCGTGCTGCATGGGTCGAGCCTACGCAGGCCGACCACCCACCTCACACGGGTTGCAGCTCGGGCATTCCGGTGCGCAGTTCGACGGGCAGGTGGCCAAGATCGTTGTGGACGACGAGCACAGGGGGCTTCGCCGAGCGAACCCTGATGATCGTGAGACCGCAGTTCGCCTGATTCAGACCCATCCAGCGCCAGTCGGGGGCGTCGAAGACGTGCCGCACGAACCATCCGATCACGAAGTTGTGGGTGATCAGCAGATCGTGGCGATCGGCGCGGGCCGGGGTCAGGAACTCGCTGACGGCATCCGCCATCTGCGCTCTTCCCGCATCGATCTCCGCCTCGGTGATGCCACCGAAGAAGGACTCGAACGCCTTGGGCATGTCGGGCGTAGGACCCGAGGGGATGCAATCGAACAGCAGACTGGACGGCTGAGGATTCAGCGCGGGCAGCCGTTCGAGCATGATTTTCGCAGTCTCCTCGGCTCGGCGTAGCGGCGAGTGGAAGACCGATGTGAAGGGCACACCGCCGAGGCGCTCGGCGATGAGCGTTGCCTGACGTTTGCCGCGCGGTGACAGAGGGCCGTCGGGCATGCCGTGTTCGGCATCTTGCTGCTCTCCGTGGCGGACGAGGTACAGATAGTGGGGCAAAACGAACGATTTCCTTCGGATCGGTAGTCGGTCACCTCAAGTCGGAGAACACGTCGTCGTCGACGGCTCCGACTGCGGCGATGGTCAAAGGGCGCAACGCGAGGTCGGCGGCGAGTTCGCGCACGTCGTCGGCGGTGACGAGCGCGAGACGGCGCAGGGTTTCGTCGAGGTCGGCGAACTCTCCTGTGCTCAGCTCGGAGCGGCCGAGGCGTGTCATGCGGGTGTCTGAATCTTCGAGAGCGAGTGCCGAGCCGCCGGAGAGCTGCCCTACGGCGCGCACGTGTTCCTCGTGCGTGATGCCATCCGCGGCGAGGCGGTGGAGCTCGTCGATCATGATGCCCGCGACCGAGCGCGCCTTCTGAGGTGCGCAGGCGCCGTACATGCCGAACACCCCTGTGTCGGAATAGCCGGCAGCGAATGAGTAGACCGAATACGCGAGGCCGCGCTTCTCGCGCACCTCCTGGAACAATCTGCTCGACATGCCACCGCCGAGAACAGCATTCAGTACGCCCATGGTGATGCGCGCGTCGTCCGTGGCGCGAAGCCCGCGGGTGCCGATCAGCAGATGGGCTTGTTCGATCGGACGCCGAACGGTGACGAGCGGAACCGTGTCGTACAGCTCAGCCTCGTTCGAATCTCGTCTCTCGACAGGCGAGCCGGGCTCGGCCAGAGGCCAGCCCCCTGCCGCGAGCGAGCGCTCGACGTCGGAGACAAGCCGGGCATGGTCGACCGCCCCGGCCGCCGCGATGACGAGGTCCTGCGGCCGATAGTTCGCCCGGTAGTGCTGCCAGACGGCATCCCGCTCCGCCGCTCTGATCGTTTCGGGACTACCACCGATCGGGCGGGCGATCGGATGTGCGCCCAGCGCGGCCGAGAAGAACCGCTCGTTCGCCGCGTCGGCCGGATCGTCCTCGGCCATCGCGAGCTCTTCGAGGATGACGCCGCGCTCATTCTCGAAGTCCGTCGCATCGAGAAGCGACGAGGTCACCATGTCGGAGAGCACCTCGGTCGCCATCGTGAGGTCTCTGTCTTGCACCTTGGCGTAGTAGCAGGTCTGTTCTTTGGCAGTCAGTGCGTTGTGCTCACCACCGACCTCGTCGAACGAGATCGCGATGTCGAACGCCGTGCGCTTCTGCGTGCCCTTGAAGAGCAGATGCTCCAGAAAATGGGTGGATCCGAAACTCGCGGCGTTGCCAGTGCCACCGGGCGTCGAGCCGGTTTCGTCGCGTGATCCGACACCGAACCAGAAGCCGATCGTCGCGCTGCGAACGCCCGGAACATGCTCAGTGAGAACACGCACTCCGCTGGGCAGGACGGAACGCGAAACCAGCGCATCGCCGGACGCTGCGAACGTGAGATCGGCACGGTCGAGGGGGAGGTCAACGGCACCGTTCATCCCCATCAGCCTATAGGTGATTGAGGGTTGTCGGAGGGATGCTTGCATTGCTCCGACAACCCGATTGAACCTCTGAGCGACGCAGTCGCGATAGCGGCGATTGAGGGTTGCGGGAGGGACGCTGATCTCCGTCCCCGCGCCGCGGAGAATAGCGAATGACTCGGTCGCGGCACGACACCACACGCGACTCCCGGCCTGTCCGCATTCTTGAGGACAAACTGTACTGTCTACCCCTATATACTTACAAGCGATCTCCGGCGGAACTCGCCGTAGAGCACGTGAAAGCACTGAGTCGAGGAGTAACGCATGACCGACCAGAGCCAGTCGGCAACCCGGCCGCCGGCGCCGGCCAAGGTCAAGATCCTCGTCACCGCGGATCGCCTCTTCTACGACGACGGAGTGCACACCGTCGGCGTCGATCGAATCATCGCGCAGTCGCACGTGACCAAGGCGACGTTCTACAAGCACTACCGCTCGAAGGACGTGCTGATCGCCGCCTTCGTCAACGGACGCGACGATCAGGCGCGCGCTGCGGTCGCTGCCGACGAGGAACGACTGAACGACCCCGTTGCCGTGCTGCGCGCGATCGTTGATGGGTTCGCGGCAGAATCCCAGCGCGACGGATACCGCGGATGCCCGTTCATCAACGCGCAGATGTCGCAGCTGGATGCTGCCGGCCCTGTCACGCCGGCCGTCACAGCCTGGCGAACCTGGCTGCGATCCACGCTCGTCGATCTCTTCGCAAAGGCCGGTTCGGTGGATCCGCAGGCGGCGGCCGACGATCTGCTGCTCTCACGGGACGGCGCGTTCGGCGGGGCACCTGTGACCGACGCTGGGGTGGCAGACGCCGCCCTGCACCGCACCCTGGAGCGGCTGCTTCCCTGAACCGCTGAGCGGCATCGGCGAGAGCGCAGCTCGCGTCACTCGGAGATGCGGTCGAGCTCGAGCATGTCGCTGCGGCTGAGGCTCACGCTGCAGGCGACCATCAAGTCGTCGACCTCAACGGCGGACGCGACGTTCACCACGGGAGCGACCACGCCACGCTTGGCGAGTAGCCAGGCGATGGCGATCGTGGCCATGCCGCACTCGTGTTCTGCCGCGACGCGATCGATCGCCTGCAGCACACGGTGGCCCCGCCTTCCCAGGTAGGCGGCGACGCCGGCGTCCCGCGCCTCCGGGTCGAGGTCGGACCGCGAGCGGTACGAGCCGGCGAGGTAGCCGTGCGCCAAGGGGCGAACGGGAAGCACGCCCAGCGACTGCGCCGCCGTGACGATGCGCAAGTCGCTCTCGAACGCCCCTCGGTTCATGAGACTGTAGGGAACCTCGATCGCCGCCACCTTGGGCAGTCCCGAAGACGACAGCACGCGAGCCTCCATCAGGCTTTCCGCCGAGAATCCGGAAAACGCGACGTATCGCACCTTGCCGGTGTCGATCAGCCACTCGACCGTGGCGAGCGTGTCGGAGAGCGCGACTGAGGCATCCGGACCCTGAAGGGTCAGGATGTCGACGTGATCGGTGCCGAGCCGACGCAATGCCGACTCGACGGCGCGCACCACATTGACCTGCCCCAGTCCGGGGCTCTCCTCGCCGCGTCCCACCCTGAGGTCGATGACGACGACGCCGCGGATGTCACGTCGGTGCATCCAGCCGCCGACGATCGCGTTGCCGAGACCCCGCGCGTGCGCGTCGGAGGTGACGATGAGGTTGCCGCCGAGGTGCACATAGCGATCGAGCACGGCCTGTGCCGCGTCGACGTCGGCCGCCAGCGCCAGGGATGCCGTGCCGAGCGCAAGCGGATATACGGCAAGATCGGTTTCGCCGAGCCGTCGCGGAGCGACGATCGACAGCGGTGCCGTCGCGGCACCGTCGTAATCGACGGGCGTCACCGGTGCGTCGAACACCGGTCCGATTCCGGTCACGCCACCGTTCGCATGTTCCCGTGCGCGCACAGGAAACGACTGCGCCATGTTCCCCTCCAGCTCCTAAGCCCCCCCGAGCCGATGTGCCACGGGATGCCGCGTCACACCTATTGCCTGTGAGCGTAACGGATACCTCCGACGTAGCCCGGTCGAAACGATTGAACCGTTACCAAATCTTTGGAATACCACGGGATTTCGCCCCGCATATGGGGCGCAGTTGCGCCGCGTTCGGGGGATGCCAGCCCGAGACGCAGAACGCGCCCGTCACAACCGAAGTCGTGACGGGCGCGTCGCGGTTTTCTGAGACGACCTAGGCGTCGACCGCCTCGGTGGCACCTTCGGCCGGGGCCGCGGGTGCGTCACCAGCGGGTGCGTCGTCGCTCTCGGCAACGACCGGCTGCAGCGACAGCTTGCCGCGGTCATCGACCTTGGTGATCTCGACCAAGATCTTCTGGCCGACCGAGAGCACGTCTTCGACGTTCTCCACCCGCTTGCCGCCGGCGAGCTTGCGCACCTCGGAGATGTGCAGCAGGCCGTCGCGACCGGGCAGGAGCGAGATGAAGGCGCCGAACGTCGCGATCTTGACGACCGTTCCGAGGAACTGGTCGCCGATCTCGGGGTTCGTCGGGTTGGCGATCGCGTTCACCTGGGCGCGTGCTGCTTCGGCACTCGGGCCGTCGACTGCGCCGATGTAGACGGTGCCGTCCTCCTCGATGGAGATGTCGGCGCCCGTCTCGTCCTGGATCGCATTGATCGTCTTGCCCTTCGGCCCGATCAGCTCGCCGATCTTGTCCACGGGGATCTGCACGCTGATCACGCGCGGAGCCGTCGGGGCCATCTCATCGGGGCTGTCGATCGCCGCGTTGAGCACGGAGAGGATCGTGGTGCGGGCATCCTTCGCCTGCTGCAGCGCGCTGGCAAGCACCGACGACGGGATGCCGTCGAGCTTGGTGTCGAGCTGAATGGCGGTGACGAACTCGCTCGTTCCCGCGACCTTGAAGTCCATGTCGCCGAGGGCATCCTCGGCACCCAGGATGTCGGTGAGGGCCGCGTAACGCGTCTCACCATCGACCGTGTCGGAGATCAGGCCCATCGCGATGCCGGCGACCGGAGCGCGCAGCGGCACACCGGCGTTCAGCAGTGACAGTGTCGAAGCGCAGACCGAACCCATCGACGTCGAACCGTTGGAGCTGAGAGCCTCAGACACCTGACGGATCGCGTAGGGGAACTCCTCGCGGCTGGGAAGCACCGGCACGAGCGCGCGCTCGGCCAGGAATCCGTGACCGATCTCGCGACGCTTCGGGCTGCCGACACGACCGGTCTCACCGGTCGAGTAGGGCGGGAAGTTGTAGTGGTGCAGATAGCGCTTCTTGGTGACCGGCGACAGCGAGTCGATCTGCTGCTCCATCTTCAGCATGTTCAGCGTGGTGACGCCCAGGATCTGGGTCTCTCCACGCTGGAAGATCGCTGAGCCGTGCACGCGCGGGATGACCTGCACCTCGGCGTCGAGCGGACGGATGTCCGCCAGCCCACGACCGTCGATGCGGATGCCCTCGCGCAACACGCGGCCGCGCATCACGACCTTCGACACCGACTTGTACGCCGCAGAGAACTGCTCGAGCGTCTCGGGCAGCAGGACACCTGCCTCGACCTTCTCGGCGATGGCGACCTTGACGCGCTCCTTGAGAGCATCGTCGGCGTTCTGGCGCTCGATCTTGTCGGCGATCTGGTACACGTTCACCAGGTCGTCGTAGGCAAGGCCCGCCACGTTGTCGTAGGTCTCTTTCGAGTAGGGCAGGAAGACCGGGTACTCGGCGATCGCCTTCGCGGACTGCTCGGCGAGCACGTTCTGCGCACCGACCAACTGACGGAGGAAGGGCTTGGCAGCCTCGAGGCCCTGCGCCACGATGTCTTCGCTCGGCTTGGTGGCTCCGGCCTGGATGAGGTTCCAGCTGTGTTCCGTCGCCTCGGCCTCGACCATCATGATCGCGACGTCGTCGCTGCCGTCGGCGTTCTGCACGACACGACCGGCGACGACGAGGTCGAACACCGCGTCTTCCAGCTGAGACGCCTTGGGGAAGGCGATCCACTGGTCGGTGTGCTCACCGCGACCGGGGACGAACGCAAGGCGCACACCCGCGACCGGACCGGAGAACGGCAGACCGGAGATCTGCGTCGACGCGGATGCCGCGTTGATCGCGAGCGCGTCGTAGAACTCGTCAGGGGCGATCGACAGCACCGTGATGACGACCTGAACCTCGTTACGAAGGCCTTCGACGAACGAGGGGCGCAACGGACGGTCGATGAGACGGCAGACCAGGATGGCCTCCGTCGACGGACGTCCCTCGCGACGGAAGAACGAACCGGGGATCTTGCCGGCCGCGTACGACCGCTCCTCAACGTCGACCGTCAGCGGGAAGAAGTCGAAGTTGTCTTTCGGGTGCTTGCTCGCGCTCGTCGCGGAGAGCAGCATGGTCTCTTCGTCGAGGTACGCGGCGACTGCGCCCTGCGCCTGCTGGGCGAGCCTGCCCGTCTCGAACCGCACAGTGCGGGTGCCGAAACGGCCGTTATCGAGAACGGCCTCGGCGAATTTGATTTCAGGACCTTCCATTGAGGTCTCTTCTCCTTTTGTTCGTGCGCGGTCCCGTGTGGACGCGCGCTCTCGCCGAACGCGCGGGAGAACAGGCATAACCGAGCCATAGGGCTCTTCGCTGGCCACCAGTAGAAAAACACCATCCGCCTTCTGCGCACCCTGTGCGACACGAACGGTTGGGATTCCACCACCGAGGACCAGCAGCCTGCAGCCTGCAAGGCGAGTTTCGTGTGGTTATTGAACCGAATCGATCTTAGCAGAGCGGCCCGTTCGGGCCCGGCGTTCCCTCTCAGGACGCATCGGCGACGGCGATCACGCGAGCCGCGGCATCCGCCAGCGCGTCGCCGTAGCCCCTGCCGTAGCTCGCGGCGTGCACGGCCAGCGGATGCAGCTGATGCAGAGGAATGCGCTCACGCCAGCCGTCGCGCAGCTGGTGCGCGCTCTCGTAGCCGGCCGTGATGTCGTCGAGATAGGGGCATCCGAACAGCGCCAGCATCGCGAGATCGGTCTCGCGATGGCCGCCGTGCGCCGCAGGGTCGATGAGAACCACGCCGTTCTGCGACCAGAGCACGTTGCCGTTCCAGAGGTCGCCGTGGATGCGGGCAGGCGGCTCGTCGTCGTCGAACACGCCCGCCGCGATCTCGTCGCATGCCTGGCGGACGATGGATGCCTGACCGTGGCCGATCCCTCCCGCCTCGATCGCGATCTCGAGGTAGGGCAGCACACGATCCCTGGCGTAGAACACGCCCCAGCTCGACTCATCGGCCGGCGGTAGCGGCCGGCGGCCGATGAAGAGCGGTCCGAGCCAGCCATCGGGGCCTGCGCCGAACGAGGCGGCGCCGGCGTCGTGCGTGACGGCGAGGTCTGCACCGAATGTGCGCGCGGCATCCGGGGTGGCGCGCACCGTCTGCACGCGCTCGAGCTCGATGCGTCCGGGGCCGGCGTCGATCACGCGCACGATGCGCGCTCCACCTGCTTCAGCGAGCCAGCGCAGTCCGGCCGCCTCCGCCTCGAAGAAAAGGACTGGGGCCTCCGGATTCGACTTCACGATCGTGTCGGACATCACCCTCACGCTACGGCCTGGCGCCGGGATGTCGTTGCTGCAGAGATCAGCGGTGAGCGCTCACCGACGTGCGTCGTGCGGCTGCCGCCGCAGCGGCAGCGCGATCCCGTCGGGCCCGCGGTGCGGTGATGACGAGGCCGACGAGCACGCCGACGATCGCGCCCGTGGTGTTCGAGATGACATCCCGCACGTCGGAGACGCGTCCCGGAATCCAGACCTGCGCGGTCTCGATGCTCAAGGTCATCAGGAACGGGACCACGATCGCCAGCCACCACCTCTTGCGGCCGAACAGCAGAAGGAAGAAGAGCCCGATCGGCAGGAACATGGCGATGTTCGCGCTGAACTCGACCCCGTCATAGGTGACCCAGTCTGTGGCCGGATGCTCCCACAGAACGTCGAGCACGCGCATCACG
>DASZMW010000156.1:0-2259 GCA_035551735.1 Humibacter sp.
GAGGGTGAACGGGGTCGGCAAGCCGCGCACCATCCTGCGACTCGACCCGCACGGGCGATTCGCCGTCGGGGTGCACCTCGACCCGTCGGTGATCACGTTGGTGCTGCTCGATCTCGCGGGAGAGGTGGTTGCCCACCGCACCCTGAGAACGACTCCAGAGGCGAAGGCGTCTCGCACCGTGGCGCGGATCGTGCGGGCGGTGCTGGCGCTGATCAGCAGAGCAGAGGTGAGCCCGTCACGCGTCATGGGCGTCGGCATCGCGGCGCCGGGACCGATCGACGTCACCACCGGAGTCGTGCTCAACCCTCCGCTGCTGACCGGGTGGCATGACGTGCCCCTTCGTGACGAGCTCGCGGATGCGTTCGGCCTGCCCGTGATTCTGGAGAAAGACGTCACGGCTGCGGCCATCGCCGAGCTGTGGATGGACACGGCAGGGGAACGCAACGACATGATCTTCATGTACTGCGGCACGGGCGTCGGTGTCGGCGCGGTCTCCCGTGGCGAGGTCATGCGCGGCTTCTCCAACAATGCGGGCGACATCGGAAGCGTCATCGTCGGCGACGTGTCGGGCGACGACGCTGACGAGCCGTCGAACCGTCGAGGAAGGCTCGGCTGGGCGCTGTCGCCGCGTCTGATGGTCGAAGAGGCCATCGCGCGCGGCGTTGTGGCGGGTGATGCCATGACGATGACATCCGCCGAGGTGGCGTCGGCGTTCGCCGAGACGATGATCTCCCACGGCGATCCGCGGGTGGCGGGGCTCGTGGACGACGCCGTGACGGACATCGCTCAGGCGATGCTCATCTTGGTGAACCTGCTCGACGTGGACCATGTCGTCTTCGGCGGCCCCTACTTCGCTCCGCTCAGCGATGCGGTTCTGAGTCGTGTTCCTGACCTGGTGATGGGTTCGTCTCTGTACCGGCTTCCGCACCCGGTCACCTTCAGCGAGTCCGCCATCGGCGACGACGTTGCGGCCGTCGGTGCCGCTTGCCTCGTACTCGACCACACCCTGTCTCCACGAGCTCAGGGCCTTCTCATTCCGCGCTGACCGACTGCCGGCATCATGCGGCGCCGCTCTCCGGACAGCATCGAGCGGCGGGCCGTAAGACCCGCCGCTCGATGCATCCGATCAGGCGGCCCTGGCGCGTCAGGCGACGACGTCGAGCACCGGTGCGATCGTCTTGGTCGCGGCGCTCTCGTACGCGGCGAGCAGCATGCCGAGCACCTGGATGCCTTCCTCCTCGGTGTGCGGCGGGCGGGCGCCGGAGGTGAGGCAGTCCGCGAAATGGCCGATCTCGGCGACGAACGTGTCGACCGGCTCGTAACTGAACGAGTCCTCTTCGCCCGAGCGCAGGCGATAGCTCACCGTCGTGCCGTCGCTCGTCAGCGAACCGAGTTCGCCTACCGCGGAGAAGCGCTCCGTCGAGGCTGCCGGTTCGTACGCCCAGCTCGTCATCATCTGCCCAACCACGCCGCCCTCGAAGCGGATGAGCACCTGTGCGCTGTCTTCGCCCTCCATGAACGTGAGCCGGTGAGTCGACAGCATGGCCGTCGCTTCCACGGGCTTCGTGCCTGCGAGGTGCAGCAGAAGATAGCTCGGGTGATACCCGGTGTCGATGAGTTCGCCGCCGCCGGACGTGGCGGCGTGCGCGCGCCATCCCATGTTGGCGGGATCGAAGTCGTTGTAGAACGAGTCTGTGGTGCGCACCTCGTAGACCTGGCCGATCGTGCCCGACTCCAACAGCTCCTTGGCTTTGGCCACGGCGGGCATGAAGAGCTGGTTGTGTGCGCACATGAGGTTCACCCCGCTCGACTTGACGGCCTCGTTGACGCGTCGCGCCTCCTCTGCACCGAGGCAGAGAGGCTTCTCGCAGAGCACATCGAGACCGGCCTCGGCAGCGGCGATGATCGCGTCGGCGTGCAGGTGGTGCGGCAGGCAGATATCGACGGCATCCAGTTCTTCGTTCGCGATCATCTTGGTGTAGTCCGTGTACGCCGTGGCACCAAGCTCCTCGCCACGATCTGCCGCGGTCTGCTCGAAGGCGTCGGCGACGGCCACGACGGCGATTTTGTCGGCGTGCGCCAGGTAACCGCGGATGTGCGCGCTGGCGATGCCGCCACCGCCGATGAGACCGACCCTGATCATCGGTAGTCCTCCGTCTTTCCCGTCTGTGCTGCGTTGTTGGATGCGACCACGAGCCGCGTGAGCTCGACGGCTCGAGCGATGTTGTCATCGGCGCGGGTGCCCTCGACGATGTGGTC
>DASZMW010000157.1:0-5853 GCA_035551735.1 Humibacter sp.
GCCTCTGGCGCAGCGCATCAAGCGACTGGGCCGCTACGTGGTGGGCATCGGCGTCGCCGGTTCGACGAGCCGCACCCTCGCCGCCGCGTGCGACGAGTTCTACAGCTACGACGCGCTGCCCGGCATCGAGCGCCCCGCTCCCCCGGCCCAGCCGGCGGCGACCGAACCGGAACCCGAGTCGGATGCCTCAAAGGAGGGTGCAAAAGATGCCGCGCCCAAGGCATCCACCAGGTCGCGCGCCAAGGCTCCGGCGAAATCCACTGCGAAGGCGCCCGTGGCCGAGCCGCCGGTGCAGAACACCGATGAGGACGACGAGGATGCCTCGCGCGACCCTCAGCTCGAGGCGACGGGACTTCTGGATCGCGCCCTGCGCATCGGCCATGAGAAGGACGACACCGAGTGGCTGCACTCGTCCGCGGTGAAGACGCAGATCAAGCGCATGGATCCGTCGTTCAGCGAGAAGCAGCTCGGCTTCCGGTCGTTCTCGGACTTCATCAAGTCGCGCTCCGACATCGCGGAGCTCGACGACAGCAGCACCACCCAGCTGGTGCGGTTGAAGCCGCAGGCCGCCGATGCCGTTGCCGCGTCATCGAAGCGCTCGCCACGACGGGCAAAGGGGTAGTCGACCGAGATGCGGCAACTCATCATCACCGCGTTCGTGTCCGTCGACGGTGTCATGGAAGCGCCGGGCGGTGAGCAGGGCTACCGCAACGCGGGCTGGACCTTCAACGGCATCGATTTCGATCCCGAGGCATACGAGCTCAAGGGACGCGAGCAGCAGCAGGCGTCCGCCCTGCTCCTCGGTCGCGTCAGCTATCAGGCGTTCGCCCCGATCTGGCCGACCATGGACGACTTCGCCGGCTACAACGCGATGCCCCGCTACGTCGTCTCGCGCACGCTCACGAACGACGACGAGCGCTGGCCGGCGACCCTGTTGCCGTCGCTCGACGACGTCGCGGCGCTGAAGGAGACCGACGGTGGCCCGATCCTGGTGCACGGCAGCGCGACCCTTGGCGCGAGCCTCGCGGATGCCGGCCTCGTCGACCGCTACCACCTGCTCGTCTTCCCCGTGCTGCTCGGTGCAGGCAAGCGCCTTTTCAGCGAAGCCGACAAGGATGCCACCCGCCTCGCCCTCGTCGAGAACGAGGCGTACCCGAACGGGATCGTGAAGCAGATCTACGACGTCGTGCGCTGAGGCACGAGCGGCCCGCTCGCTCAGCCGACCTGAATCGCGAATGCCACCGCGAAGAGCACGAACGAGAGAATTGCCGCCGACGAGCGGAAGACATCCAACCGCACCCAACGGCTCACGAGTCGCTGCCAGTCGGCCGGTGGATTCTCGACGTCCCAGTCGTTCACCTTGATGTTGATGGGCACCGTGCCGAGGAACGAGAAGAGCACGAACGCCACGAGCGCAACGGCACCGGCAACGCGCCACACCAGTCCGGGCTCGGACCAGGCGACGAGGAGCAGGACGATAGCCACGATCACCGTTGGCACCATGATCGCTGGGACAACGACCTTCAGCCGCTTCACGAGCGCCACCCTGGTTTCCACGTGCGAGTGCTCGGACAGGGTCGCCAACGCGGGATGCACCCCGTAGCAGACGATGAATTCCTCGCCGGCGAGCAATCCGGCGAGCACGAGTTGCAGGACTGCGATTACCGTGGCGATCACAATGCCTCCCGGGCGAAATCTGAGCCTACCGGGCGGTAGGTAGGTGGACCACACTACACTGACACGGTGGCGACGAGACAGCGGCTCCGAGAACACTCCCGCGGCACGGGAGGCTCCGGTGCTCGCACGCGCGAACGCGCACAGCAGATCGCACTCGAGCTGTTCAGCACCCAGGGCTACGAGGCCACCTCGATGCGGCAGATCGCCGAGCGACTGGACATCAACAAAGCGTCCCTCTACTACCACTTCACGGGCAAGGAAGACATTGTCCGGAGCCTGCTCGTTGGGCGCGGCGACGAAGCTCGCGAGCTCGCGGGATGGGTGCGAGACCAGCCACGCTCGCCCGAGCTGGCACGATCGACAGTTCTGCGATGGCTCGACTCGTTCTCGATGGAGAAGCTCCGCGGCATCCGATTCATGAACGCCAATCCCCTCCTCGTCCGAGCCATCGCCTCCGACGTCGGCGTAGATGTCGGGAGCGAACTCGAAGCCCTGCTCCCCTTGATCGTCCCCTCCGACGCCGGGCCAGAGCAGATCGTGCTCACGCGCATGGCCTTCATGAGCATCGGCACCGCGATCGCAGCCGCCGTGGATGTTCCCGCCGTCACCGACGAGCAGGCGATCGCCGCGGCGAGATCCGCCGCGATCGCCCTCATCGAACGAGCGTCGCACGTCGACACGTGACCGGCGAGCCGACGCCACGCGACGACTGGCTCAGCTCGGTTCTACGATCGTCTTCTCTCGCGCGCCCACGAGCATCCCGGCACCCGCGACTCCCGCCGCGACCACGAGCGCGACCGCCGAGACTGTGAAGGCCACGGTGTAGCCGCCAACCGCGGGCAACCCCGACCCCGCGATCACCTCGGACGTGACGATCGCGACGGCGACCTGCGCGCCGAGGGAGCCGCCGATCGTGCGCACGATCGTGTTCACGCCGGTCGCCTCGCCAGTCTCATGAGGATCGACCGCGGCGACCACGACGTTGGCCAGGGCGGAGAAGGCGAATCCGATGCCGATTCCGAGAATGCCCGAGCCGACGACGATCGCCCAGGCTTCGGAGTGACCGGCGGCAAAGAATCCGAACCCGACCGCCCCGATCAGACATGCGACGAGCAGGGTCGGCGTGAAGCCGATGCGAGACCCGAGCCTGCCGCCGATCGGCCCGGCGAAGAGCATCGTTACCGCCATCGGCAGCAGATATAGGCCCGATTCGGTCACCGTCGCACTGAAGCCGTATCCAGCCGACGACGGTGTCTGCACGAACTGGGGAACGAGAGTGAACGCGCCATACATGCCGAACCCGATGATCAACGCCGTGAGATTCGCGGTCACGAGGGCGGGCCTTCGCTGAACTCGCAGGTCGACGAGCGGCGACGCCATCCTCAGCTCGAGCGCCACGAACCCGACGAAGGCGAGCACGGCCACCACCAGCACGGTCACGACGACCCCGACCGGCCACGAGCGGAACTGCCCGATCACGAGCAGCAGAGCCACCAGCGCGACGCTCAGCAGGAGCGCGCCCGCCCAATCGATGCGCACCCGACGTCGTTCGGATCGGCCGTCTCTCGGGATGAACGCCAGAGTCCCAGCGAGCGCGAGCAGGATGACGACGAGCGATGTCCAGAACAGCCACGGCCAGCCGAGGGCATCCGTGATCGGACCCGGCACCACCAGGCCCACCCCGAAACCGATACCGAAGACGGCGCTGATCGTGCCGATCGCCACCGGAACACGATGGCGCGGCAGCCGGTCGCGCACGATGCCGAACGCGAGCGGAAAAGTGCCTGCGCCCAGCCCCTGCACGGCGCGCGCCGCGATCAGCACACCGACGGTTCCGGCGAGCGCTGCCAGAACGGTGCCTGCGGCGAGGATGCCGAGGCTCACGATCAAGAGGAGTCGCTTGCCGAACAGATCCCCCAGCCGACCGATCACGATCGTGCCGACCGACGAGGTGAGCAGGAACGAACTCACGATCCAGGCTGTCGTGGTCGGGGATGCCGCGAACTCGCGCTGAAAGTCCGGCAGCGCCGGAACGACCATGGTCTGCAGCAGAGAGAACGACAGCACCGCGAGCAGGAGCGCGGCGAAGACTCTAGTCGATCCGGGTGCCCGATCTTCGTTATTTCGTGTCATAGCGACATCATTACATCTCGGCACAATGTCGTGTTGATAGTGTCGTCACATGACCGATGCAGCACCGGATGTTGAGCCCGCGCTTGCCGGGCGCCCCCCGACGCTGCTCGGGCTGCCGTCGTACCTCGCAGGGCACGTCTCCCGCATCGGGCACTCCACGCTCGTCGGCGAGCTGACGTCGCGTGGGCTCCGGCTCCCCCATTTCGCGATCCTCGCCGGCCTGCACGACCTCGGATCCCTGCCGCACAACGAACTCGCGGACCGGCTAGGACTCAACCGCAGCCATCTGGTCGGATACCTCGACGAGCTCGAGGGCAAGCATGCGATCGTACGCTCACGCGATTCCTCGGATCGACGCCGCCAGTTGATCAGCCTCACCACTCCCGGCGAGTCTCTGTCCTCCGAACTGATCCGGCACGCTCGCACGGGCGAAGCGACCGACCTTTCCGTACTGAACGCCACCGAGCTGGCCACCCTGACGGAGTTGTTGCGCCGCGTCGTCGAGGCGGACGACGGGAAGGAAAGATGAGCAGCATCGACGTCGTCGAGGCGAGCATCGCGCGTCTGCGCACGGCACTCGAGTCCGGCGAAACCACAGCGGTAGAGCTGCTCGATGCCTACCTCGCACGCATCGACGCCTACGACGTGCCAAGCACCGCGACCTCGCTGAATGCCGTCGTCGTGCGCAATCCGGAGGCGCGCGCCGAGGCGGAGACATCCGACCGGCGGCGAGCTGCAGGCGACCTACTCGGGCCACTCGACGGCATTCCGTACACCGCGAAGGACAGCTACCTCGCGCGCGGGCTGACCGCCGCTGCCGGGTCACCGGCGTTCGCCGACCTCGTCGCCCAGCGCGACGCGTTCACGATCGAGCGGTTGCACGCCGGCGGCGCCGTGCTCGTCGGCCTTACCAACATGCCGCCGATGGCCAACGGCGGCATGCAACGCGGCCTCTACGGCCGCGCAGAGAGCCCGTACAACGCCGAGTGGCTGACCTCCGCGTTCGGGTCTGGTTCGTCGAACGGTTCGGGCACGGCGACCGCCGCGAGCTTCGCGGCGTTCGGACTCGGCGAGGAGACCTGGTCGTCGGGGCGCGCTCCGGCATCCAACAATGCGCTCTGCGCCTACACACCCTCGCGCGGCGTGATCTCGGTGCGGGGCAACTGGCCGCTCGTGCCGACCATGGACGTTGTGGTGCCGCACGCGCGCACCATGGCCGATCTGCTCGAGGTGCTCGACGTGATCGTCGCCGACGACGCGGATGTCCGCGGCGACTTCTGGCGCGCCCAGCCGTGGGTGCGCATCCCTGCTGCATCCGACGTGCGCCCTGCGTCGTATCCGGCCCTGGCGCCGTCGTCTCGCGAGGCTGCGCGGACAACGTTGCACGGCAAGCGCGTCGGCGTTCCGCGCATGTACATCGACTCCGATCCTGATGCCGGAACCGGCGAGGACCCCGGCATCGGTGGTTCGACGGGGCAGCCGATCACCACCCGGGATTCTGTGCTCGCATTGTGGCGCGCCGCACGTTCCGATCTCGAGGCCGCCGGCGTCGAAGTGGTCGAGGTCGACTTCCCGGCCGTGACGAACTACGAGGGCGACCGGCCGGGTGCGCCCACGATCGCCACTCGCGGCCTGGTCTCACCGGAGTTTCTGCACAGCGAGATCGTGGACCTCTCGGCGTGGGCGTGGGACGACTTCTTGAAGGCCAACGGCGACCAACACCTCAGCGAGCTCGCTGGGGTCGACGGAGTCACCATCTTCCCGCTGCCGCCCGGCGCGCTCCCCGACAGGTACACCGGGTTCGACGATGACATCGCGACGTATCCGAAGGTGGTGCGCGAGCATCCGTATGCGTCGTTCACCGACATCCCGCATCTCGAGGCGGGCGTGCGCGGGCTCGAGGAGACGCGACGCGTCGACCTCGAGGAGTGGATGGACTGGCTCGGCCTCGACGCCGTGGTGTTCCCCGCCGTCGCCGACGTGGGACCTGCGGACATGGACGTGAACCCTGCATCGGCCGACCTCGGCTGGCGTAACGGCGTG
>DASZMW010000158.1:0-4824 GCA_035551735.1 Humibacter sp.
CTCACGGCCGCGATCGGCGCCGGCCTCGGTTTCGGTGCGCAGAACATCGTCAAGGACGTGCTCAACGGACTGTTCATGGTGATGGAGGACCAGCTCGGCGTCGGCGACGTCGTCGACCTGGGGCCGGCGACCGGCATCGTCGAGGTGGTCGGCATTCGCGTCACACAGATTCGGGACGTCAACGGCACGCTCTGGTTCGTGCGCAACGGCGAGATACTGCGCGTCGGCAACATGTCGCAGGGCTGGGCGCGCGTGATCACCGATCTCGCCGTACCGTACGACAGCGACGTCGATGCGATCGAGGACCGCATGCTCCAGGTCGCGAACGAGCTCGCCACCACCCCCAAATGGCGTGCCCGCATCGTGGAGAGGCCCGAGCTGTGGGGCATCGAATCGGTCTCGGCTGACGCGATCGTGCTGCGTATCGTGCTGAAGACCCGCACCACGGCAAAAGACGATGTCGCCAGGGAGCTGCGCAAGCGTCTCAAGTCCGCACTCGACGAGATGGATGTGACGCTGCCGTCGCTCTCCAGCGTCGTGCTCAGCGGATTCGACGGCGCCGCCAGCATCACAGGCTCGCATCCACCGCGCACGAGGCCGAGTCCCGTCGTCACGACCCAGGATCCCAAGCAGAAGCGCAAACGCGGCAGGAAGACGCCGGCAGACGCGGGACGCACAGAGCAGGCCACCACCTCCACGCACCGACACCCGCAGGCGATCACCAGGCCGTCGGCGACGGATGCCGAAGGGACGGCCGCTCCGAAGCATCCGTCTCCCGGCGAGCACGGTCTGCAGAGCGATCACCACGACGACGAGGGACAGCGTTGACCGACACGACTCCCCCCGACGCGGGTGACGGCGCAGCGAACGACGAGCGGCCGCTGCCCGAGACGCCGCACGGATCGCCGGCGCCCACCGCAGCACCGCTCACACTGCGCACCTCGCCGGGCGGTGAGGCCGCGACGGGCAACTTCTACGAACAGGTCGGCGGTCACGAGACGTTCCAACGGCTGGTCGACTCGTTCTATCGCGGCGTCGCTGGCGACCCTGTGCTCAGCGCAATGTATCCGGAAGAAGATCTCGGGCCGGCCGCCGAGCGGCTGCGGATGTTCCTCGAGCAGTACTGGGGCGGCCCAGGGACGTACAGCGAGCAGCGCGGGCATCCCCGTCTTCGTATGCGACACGTTCCGTTCAAGGTGAATCCGGATGCCCGCGATCGCTGGCTCGCCCACATGCGCGCCGCGGTCGATGCGCTGGAGTTGCCCCCGCTCTACGAGGCGACGCTCTGGTCGTACCTCGAGCGCGCAGCCCACGCCATGGTCAACACCTTCGAGGAGTAGGCCACCAGGCCTGGTCGGAGCAGATCCGATTCGAACTTGGTCAACTGACTAAGTCATACTTCTGGGTAACCGACGCTGCTCGTGGCCGCATTGCCGCGATCGCAGTCGCGGCCACCGCACGATGCATTCCGATCGAAGGAGACCCCGGATGCCCGCGACCCCCGATGCCGTCCCCGACTACGACGCGATCATCGTCGGCGCAGGCCTGGCGGGCCTCGTCGCCGCCAGTGAACTGCTCGAGCACCGCAAACGCGTGCTCATCGTCGAACAAGAGCCCCCTCAGTCGCTTGGCGGCCAGGCGTTCTGGTCGTTCGGCGGCCTCTTCCTCGTCGACTCCCCCGAGCAACGCCGCATGGGCGTCCACGACTCGCTCGAGCTGGCGCGACAGGACTGGTTCGGCACGGCGGGCTTCGACCGCGAAGAGGATGCCTGGCCCAAACGCTGGGCAGAGGCCTACCTCGACTTCGCAGCGGGCGAGAAGCGGGCATGGTTGCGCTCCAAGGGCGTGAAGTTCTTCCCGATCGTCGGTTGGGCGGAGCGCGGCAGTGGCACGGCGGGCGGGCACGGCAATTCGGTGCCACGGTTCCACATCACGTGGGGAACCGGGCCGGGGCTGCTCGCGCCGTTCATCGAACGTGTCAGGCAGGGTGTAGCGGAGGGCGCCGCCACCTTGGCACACCGTCACCGCGTCGACGAAATCCTCGTCGAGAACGGTCGCGTCGTCGGAGTGCGCGGCAGCGTGCTCGCGTCCGACGGCATGGAGCGCGGCGTGGCCAGCAATCGGGACGTGGTCGGCGAGTTCGAGTTCCGCGCGCCGGCCGTCGTCGTGACATCCGGCGGCATCGGCGGCAACCACGAGCTCGTGCGCCGCAACTGGCCGCAGCGGCTGGGCACTCCCCCTGAGCACATGCTCGCGGGCGTTCCCGCCCACGTGGACGGACGCATGGTCGAGATCTCGCAGAGGACGGGCGCGCGGGTGATCAACGGCGACCGCATGTGGCACTACACAGAGGGCATTCAGAACTGGAACCCGGTCTGGCAGAACCACGGCATCCGCATTCTGCCCGGCCCGTCGTCACTGTGGTTCGACGCAGAGGGCAACCGGCTGCCCGCTCCGCTGTTCCCCGGGTTCGACACGCTGGGGACCTTGGAGCACATCCAGAGCACCGGCCACGACTACACCTGGTTCGTGCTGACGCAGAAGATCCTCGAGAAGGAGTTCACACTCTCCGGCAGCGAGCAGAACCCCGACCTCACGGGCAAAGACATCGGACTGCTGTTGCAACGCGTGCGCTCCGGCGCCCCGGGGCCCGTCGACGCGTTCAAGCAGCACGGTGCGGACTTCGTCGTGGCGGCCACCCTGCCCGAGCTGCTGGCCGGCATGCGTGGCCTTGCCGACGTTCCGCTCGACGACAAGGCGATCGAGCGCAGCGTGGTCGAGCACGACCGAGAGCTCGACAACGGCTTCTCGAAGGATGCCCAGCTGGCGGCCATCACCTCGGCGAGAAAGTATCGAGGCGACAGACTTATCAGGGTCGCGTCGCCGCACAAGTTCCTCGACCCGAAGTCGGGTCCGCTGATCGCGGTCAAGCTGCACATCCTGACCCGCAAGACCCTCGGCGGGTTGGAAACCGACCTACAGGGACGCGCGCAGACAGCGGACGGCACGGCAGTGCCGGGGCTCTATGCGGCCGGTGAGGTCAGCGGGTTCGGCGGAGGCGGTGTGCACGGCTACCGATCGCTGGAAGGCACGTTCCTGGGCGGATGCCTCTTCTCCGGCAGGCAGGCCGCTCGCGGCGTTCTCGCGGACCTTTAGCCGCGTGGCCGATCAGTCGCGGGGCCGGTACTGCGACACCATCGGGCAGTCGAATGGGTCGCCCGCGGCAAGGCCGACGCGATTGAGGTATTCGATCACGATCGCGTAGGAGTTCAGCAGAGTCGTCTCGGTGTACCGAACGTTGTTCTCGAGGCAGTACGCCTTCACGAGTCGTTGGGTGCGACGCAACGCGGGTCGCGGCATGCTCGGGAACAGGTGGTGTTCGACCTGGTAGTTCAGGCCGCCCATGAAGTTGTCGACGAACACGCCACCCGTGATGTTGCGGGAGGTGAGCACCTGACGACTCAGGAAGTCGACCTTGGCGTCCCGGGCGATGATCGGCATCCCCTTGTGGTTCGGAGCGAACGACGCCCCCATGTAGAGGCCGAAGACGGCCATCTGGATGGCAATGAAGACGACGGCGATCGGGGCAGGCAGGAGCACGAACACAAAGGTGAAGTACACGGCGAATCGCGTCAGCAGCAGGCTGATCTCCAGCGGGCGGTGAGCGACGCGGCCTCGGCCGAACGCCGACACGAATGCGTGGCGGTGCAGGTTGACGCCCTCCAGCAGCAACAGCGGGAAGAAGAGGTAGCCCTGCTTGCGAGTGATCAGACGTTCCAGACCTCGGCTTGCGGCGGCGTCCTCCTCGAGGAACGAGATCGTGTCCTTCTCGATGTCCGGGTCCTTGCCGACCGTGTTCGGGTTGGCGTGGTGCCTGGAGTGCTTGTTCATCCACCACGAGTAGCTGAGTCCGACGACGAGGTTGCCGAGCACGAGACCGACCCGCTCGTTCGCCTTGCCCGATGCGAAGATCTGACGGTGCGCCGCCTCGTGGGCGAGGAAGGCGAACTGCGTGAAGATGATGCCCAGCGCCCCCGCGATCGGCAACTGCCACCAGCTGTCGCCGATCAGCACCATTGCCGTGATCGCTGCGACCAGCGCGAGGCTCCAGCAGGCGAAGACCGTCAGATAGAAGCCGTATCGGCGGCGGAGAAGGCCCTCCTGCTTGATGACGGACGAGACCTCCGCGAAGGCGCTCTGTCCTGAGGCGTTCGCACGCCCTCGTCGTCCACTGGTGCGGATGATCCGCGATTCGGTTGCGATCTCGGTCGCCGTCATGTCGTGCCCTGTCTCAGGCGGCATCTCCGCGCTTTAGGGCACCGTACGAGGAGGGCGGTGCCGAGCACATCACGCCCTGGGGCTGTCTCGACCCCCTACCGACGTAGGGGGTCGCTGCGGTCTACCCCCGCCGCGCTCTCCCCCTCAGCGATGCCGCCTCAGCCCCGCAACGACCAGGCCGCCCGCTTGACGAGCACATGACCGCGACGCAGCGTGAGTCTGGTCCACGGCCCCGTCTCGTGCACGCTGACGACCTCGTCCGACTCCACGAGGAACCCGAGCGACTGTGCTGCGAATGCCGCCCCTGCTGCAACGTATTCCAATTGCGGAATGGGTCTGCCCCAGACCTCGCCACGTACGCGTTGCACGAGCTGCTCTCCCGTGCCGGACGGGATCGCCTCGGCGACGTCTGCGATGCCCTCAGCCGATGCCCGCTCCAGCACCCCGCCCGACGTCTCGCCGACGCGATGCCACCCGCCGCGGGGCGGCGTGATGCCCGCCCACGTGACTGTGCTGACTTCGAGGGGCAGACGGATGCCGATGGGT
>DASZMW010000159.1:0-2664 GCA_035551735.1 Humibacter sp.
CGTATGTCGACGAAGAGGCATCCGAAGGCGTGCTCGAGACCGCCGGCCACCGTGACATCGCACGCGCCGCAGCCGAGCGCACGGCGGTTCTCCTGAAGAACGAAGCAGCACTGCCGCTCGATGCGAGTGCGCTCGACTCGATCGCCGTCATCGGACAACTCGCCGACAGCAAGCGCGACACGCTCGGTCCGTGGGTGTTCGAACACGTCACCGACGAGGCCGTCAGCATGCTCGAGGGTATCCGCGCGCGGGCAGGTGGCGAGCTGCGCGTCGACTATGTGCCGGGCGCGGGCATCCCCTCGCGGATCCACCTGTCGATGTTCGACCGGCAGGACCCGACGGTCGTGAACACGCCGGCCGACTACGACGACGACGCGGAGATCGAGCGCGCTGTCGCCATTGCCGCGGCGGCCGAGGTGGCGATCGTCGTCGTCGGTGAAAGGCAGAACCAGATCGGCGAGAACGCCTCGCGATCGACGCTGGAACTGCCGGGGCGTCAGCTCGAGCAGCTTCAGCGCATCGCCGCGACCGGCACGCCGATTGTGCTGCTGGTCATGTCGGGACGCCCCCTCGACCTTCGCTGGGCGCAGGAGAACGTTCCGGCGATCCTGCAGGTCTGGTATCCGGGAACACGCGGCGGTGACGCGATCGCCGCGCTGCTGTTCGGTGATGTGTCCCCTGCCGGCCGGCTCCCATTCACGTGGCCGCGTCACGTGGGCCAGGTGCCGATCATTTACTCGCATCTGCGCACATTCCAGCCGGAGCACCAGGACAAGCGCTACTGGAACGAGGAATCCACGCCGCTCTACCCATTCGGCCACGGCCTGAGCTACGCGACATTCGCCTACGACGGACTGCGACTCGATCGCGAACAGATCGGGCTCGGCGAGACTGCGCGGGTATCGGTCGACGTGACCAACGGCTCCGACCGGGAAGCCGACGAGGTCGTGCAGCTCTACATCCATCAGCGTCACGGGAGCTCCTCTCGCCCGGTGCGTGAACTCAAGGGCTTTCAACGGATCACTCTGGGCCCAGGCGAGTCCCGGACCCTGACGTTCGACCTCGGCCCAAGCGAGCTGCGCTACTGGAGCGCGGCGACCCGCGCCTGGGTGCAGGATGCCACGACCCTCGACGTGTGGGTCGGCGGCAGCTCGACCGCGGACCTCTCGGCGACACTCGAGGTCACGCAGAGCCAGGCACCCAGCGGCGCCAGTCGATGACCGATTTCGTGACGATCAAGGAGACCTCGATCGAAGGACGAGGTGGCCCGATCCGCCTTCGCGACTACCTTCCCGCCTCGGCCCCGTTCCGCACCCCCGTTCTCTGGCTGCACGGCGGTGGCTTCAGCTCCGGCGGCCCTGATGAGAAAGAGTCGGATGCGCCGGCTCGGGTGATCGCGCAGAGCGGGCGAGCCGTGCGCACCGTCGATTACCGGCTCGCTGTGCGTCCCGCGCCGTGGAGGAAGAGGGATCTCGCGAGCATGCGGAACCCATATCCCGCCGGGCTGCACGACGTCGTTGACGCGGCAAAGGACTTCAGCGCGGCGGGTCGACCGTACATCATCGGCGAGGCAAGCGCCGGGGCATGCCTTGCCGCCGCCGCAACGTGGCTTCCCAGGAGATCCTCGAAATGTTGAAACCCCAGACCAGCCCCTACCGCGAGCTCGTCAACCTTGACGGGATCTGGCGGTTCGCGGTCGACGGCGCGATCGGGGCAGAACCGTGGTCCGCTCGCCTCGACACGACACTCGAGGCAGCGGTGCCAGCGAGCTACAACGATCTGTTCACGGACAGCGACATTCGAGATCACGTCGGCTGGGTCTGGTATCAGCGCACCGTGCGAGTACCTCGCGGATGGGCCGGCGAACGCATCGTGCTGCGGCTCGACTCAGCCACTCATCACGGCAGGGTATACGTCAACGATTCTCTGGTGGCCGAGCACGTCGGAGGCTATCTGCCGTTCGAAGCAGACATCACCGACACGGTGAGTGCCGGCGACGAGTTCCGCCTGACGATCGGGGTCGACAACGAGCTGACCAACGTGACGATCCCACCCGGCACGATCACCGTCTCCGCAGATGGCCGGCGCCAGCAGAAATACCACCATGACTTCTACAACTACGCGGGCCTTGCACGCTCGGTGTGGCTGTACAGCCGCCCGACGGTGCACCTCGACGACGTCACGGTCGTCACCGGCACCGACGGGACAACGGGAGTCGTCGACTTTGCGACGTCGGTGAGTGCTGCCGCTACGGTGCGCCTTAGAGTCCTCGACGCAGATGGGGCCGAAGTCGCCGCGGCCGAAGGAGCCGACGGCACGATACGCATCGACGACGTGAACCTGTGGCGACCGGGCAAGGCGTATCTCTACGACCTCGATGTGGAAGTGCTCCACGAGGGTCGCGTCGTCGACAGCTACAGGCAGAGCTTCGGTGTGCGCACCGTCGAGGTGAGAGGCGCGCAGTTCCTGATCAACGGAGAACCGTTCTACTTCACCGGATTCGGCAAGCACGAGGACTCGCCGGTGCGTGGCAAGGGCCATGACAACGCGTACCTGGTGCACGACTTTCAGCTGATGGACTGGATCGGCGCGAACTCGTTCCGTACCTCGCACTACCCATATGCCGAGGAGGTCATGGAGTTCGCCGACCGACACGGCATCGTC
>DASZMW010000160.1:0-17651 GCA_035551735.1 Humibacter sp.
GGGAGGATCAGGAACACGAGCGGCACCAGCATGCCGATCTCCTTCTTGCCCGCCTGCTCGAGGAGGTCTCGCTTGCCCGTCTCGCGTGCGTCGTCAGCCTGCGCCCGCAGAACCTCGACCACAGGCGTTCCGCGTTGCAAGGCGGTCACCACGGCGTCGACGCAGCGGGTGAACTGAGGCAGTCGGACGTCGCGGCTCGCCTCACCGAGCGCCGTCGCCAGCGGCACGCCCATGCCGGTCTCCGCCACGACCCGTCCGAGCTCGGCGGCGAGTTCGCCCGATCCGGATCGCGCAACGCGGCGCAGGGCGTCGTGGACGCCTTCCCCTGCGCTGAGCGAGAGGGTGAGAAGTTCCAAGACGGTCGGGAGTTCTTCCGCCATGCGTGCCAGGCGCTTCGTGATGGCGCGGGTCAGTAGTTGATCCCGCAGCACGAATCCGCACGCGCCGAGCACGATCGGGGCCACGACTGCGACGACGGGCGGGAGCTGCGCCGACGCCGACATCGCGATCACCACCGCAGTACCGGCAGCGAGGCCACCGAGTGCCCACGCCACCTGGCGCAGCCGGAACTCGTCGACGGTCAGGGGGCTCGCGGCCTGGCGAAGGCGGGCGGTGAGCGCGTCCGTGCCGCCGAGCATCCGTGCCGTCCCCGTGCGCAACGCGCGCAATGCGGGATCGAGCAGCGCTCCGACAACCGGCACACGCCGCGACCTGGTGTGTTGCACGAGGTCCCACGCGGCATCCGACACATCGACGAGGTAGGGCGCCACCCGGTCCGCGAGTCGCGGTCGTGTCAGGCGCGGTAGCAGCGCTGCCAGCGACCACAGACCGAGCCCCAGCCCGAGCCCGCAGAGCACTCCCCATGCCATCATCGGCGTCATCGGAACCACCTGCGTTCCTGCGGGAGGTGCCCGATCGCCAGCATGATGCGGTACGCGAGCAACGAGACCACGAGGCCGACCACGATGACGACCGCGCCTACCGGGCTGTTGTAGGCGACTGATGCCTCCGGCCGAGTCGCCAGCAACGCGAGTACGAGCCACGGCGCCGCGACACCGAGCCGTGCCGCCGACACGGTCCACGACTGCCGAGCCTCGATCTCCGACCGCACGGCCGCATCGTTGCGCAGCGAGGAGGCCAGTGTTCTCAGCACGTTGACGAGCTCACCGCCGCCGACCTCACGCGCCATCTTGAGAGTCTCGATGATGCGATCGGCCACGGGATCGGCCAGGGCATCCTTCAACCGGTCTGCCGCGGGACCGAAGAGGCCGGATGCCCGATAGTCCCGCTCGAACGCCGCGAAGGCGGAACGACTGGACTCGGGCGCCGTCGTCGCGAGCGCTGCCAGGCCGTCGGGCAGGGCGAGCCCGGACCGCACGGCGGACACCAACTGGTCGACCAGGTCGGGCCACATGGTGCGATTGGCGCGCCTGCGTGCAGCCGCGCGCCACGAGACGACGCCGAAGGGAAGCCATCCGCCGACCGCCGCGAGCGCAACGGACAGGGCGATCAGCCCGAACACCGCCTGCGCGATGACGAAGAGTGCGGCCTCGACCAGCACACTCACGGCGACGAACGCGAGCGGAGAGAGCCCTGGCATGCCTGCGAGGGAGAGCCTGCGGCGCAACGGCTCGGCGAGGTCGGATCGCCTATCGCGAACCAGTCTCGGCCAGAGGAACGGCGAGGCTGCAAGTACGAGTCCGAGCCCGAGAGCCGCACCGAGGATGATTGCGGCCGTCATCGCGCCAGCACCGCCGCAGGGTCGAGGCCCGCCGCGTCGAACTTGGCCCGCTTCGCAGGGAATCCTCCCGTTGCGGCGAGTTCGCCGTTCCGCAGAGCGAAGATCGGGCTGGCCTCGATCACTCCGGAGGAGACCACACCCGTCGGGGCGAGGATCTCGGTGACGCGACGGTCGCCGTTGCGATCCATCACGCAGAACACAACGAGGTCCACGCAGGTCGCGACGGTGGGCACGACGAAGGACGAGTCGATGTTGCGTCCAGCGAGAAGCGGCAGCGTGCAGAGCTTGCTCAAGGCCTCGCGCGCGCTGTTGGCATGGATCGAGCACGCACCGGGCAGGCCCGAGTTGAGTGCCAGCAGCAGGTCGAGGCTCTCGGCCTCGCGAACCTCGCCGACGACCAGGCGGTCCGGCCGCATGCGCAGCGCCTCCTTGATGAGTCTGCGCAGGGTGATCTCGCCGGTGCCTTCGAGGCTGGGCTGCCTGCACTGCATCGCGACGACATCCTGCGCCATCAGATCGAGCTCGAACGTCTCCTCCACCGTGACGATGCGCTCCGTCGGTCGCGCCGCTGCCAACATCGCCCCGAGCAGCGTGGTCTTGCCGCTCTGCGTCGCACCCGCGATCAGGATGTTCTGGTCGGCACGCACGCACATGCTCAGAAATTCCGCCGCCTGCCGTGTCAGCGAGCCTACGGCCACCAGCCTGCCGAGGTCGCGGATGCGCCGAGAGAACTTGCGCACGTTCACCGCCCAGTGCGCGCGGGTCACATCGGGAATGACGACGTGAAGCCGGGATCCGTCAGGAAGCGACGCGTCGACGAACGGGGAGCTCACATCGACACGGCGACCGGACGCCTGGAGCATTCGCTCGACAAGGTCGCGCACCTGCGCCCCGCTGAGCGCCAGGTCGATGCGTTCCGAGCGGCCTCCGCGCGCCACGAACACGTGGTCGGGGGCGTTCAGCCAGATCTCCTCGACCTCGGGATCGTCGAGATAGGGCTGCAACGGACCGAATCCGGTGAGGGATGCGACCACCTCGCGCTCCGCAAGCCGCTCGTCGTCCACGAGCGGCAACGAGCCTCCGAGCGCGCGCTCGCTGTACCGTCGCACCTCGTCGTGCACGTACGCGGCCGCCCGTCGCCCGTCGTCGGCGAGGTCGATTCCGTCCCTTCGCACCCGATCACGCACGCGGTCGGCGATGAGGCGCACGGGATCGGTCATGCCGACATCATGCCGAGCCATCGCGCAACCTCGCCGAAGTTATCCACACGCGACTGAGCCGAGAGAGACGGATGCTTGCATTCATCTCCGATGGAGTGTGTCGAGCGGCCCCGCCGCGATACACGCGTCGAGCGGCCCCACCCAATCGGTAGAGCCAGCCGGCGCCGGTTATGCTGAATCCGCCCTCGCGGGAGTGGTGAAACTGGCAGACACGCAGGATTTAGGTTCCTGTGCTTTCGAGCGTGGGGGTTCAAGTCCCCTCTCCCGCACGTCATCGCGATCGGGATCGCGCATGCCGATCGTGTGTGCCGACGCTGTCACGCAACTCATTGCAGCCGTCCGTCGCGCTTACGGCGTACGTCCGGTTCCGTCCAGCCTTCGTCGATAGACTCACGGCGAACGCGTCATCGACGCATTGCTCGCCGTCACATTCCTCAGCTATCGCCGCCGACGACCGGCTGCCGCATCAGCGGGACGCCGACGACAGGAGACTTGTGTTCCACACCGCACTCATTCCTTGGCTGGACCCCAGCGTGATCATCAACGCTGTAGGACCCTGGTCTCTGCTTGTGGTGTGCGCCATCATCTTCGCGGAGACCGGCCTGCTCGTCGGCTTCATTTTTCCCGGTGACACGCTTCTGGTGATCAGCGGGATCCTCACCGCGACCGACCTCGTCTTCGGACTGCAGATCTGGTGGGTCTGCCTGTTCATCGCCATCGCGGCCTTCCTCGGCGGCGAAGTCGGCTACCTGATCGGCAGCAAGGCTGGCCCCCGCATCTTCGAGCGCAAAGAGACAGGGCTCTTCAGCATCGAAAATGTGAAGCGGACCAACGCGTTCTTTGAGCGATTCGGTCCGCTCGCGGTCATCCTCGCCCGTTTCGTTCCTGTGGTGCGCACCTTCGCGCCGGTTGCTGCCGGCGTAGGCCACATGAGCTACCGCCGGTACACGCTCTACAATGCCATCGGAGCCGTCCTGTGGGGCGGCGGTCTGACATTCTTCGCCTACCTCATCGGGTTCATCCGGCCGGTCGCGAACTTCGTCGAGAACTACATCGACCTCATCCTCATTCTGGCGGTGCTGGTGACAGTCGTTCCAGCCGCCATCCACTACTTCATCGGCGCCCGCAAGGCCCGCAAGCTGGCGCAGGCGAAGGTTGCGGATGCCGACCCTACGGCTGCCGACAGCACGGCTGCCGACGAGGCGGAGACGGCACGTGCCGTCCAACGCACGTCCGACGAACCCGACGTGATCGGCCGTCCGAAGCACAGCGCCGAATAGCCGCCATCGGCCATCCAGCCCTCAGCGGTGCGTGTCGCCCTCGTGCGCTGCGTGCTCTGCAGGCTCGAGCTGGAAGGTGGAGTGCTCGACGTCGAAGTGATGGTTCAGGCATCCCCCGAGCTCGTCGAGAAGTGCGCCCGCGCGACCCTGTGAGAACACGTCGGGCGAGACGACGACGTGCGCGGAGAATACCGGAGCGCCCGAGGTGATCGCCCACACGTGCACGTCGTGCACGGCGACGACCCCCGCGGTGCCGAGGATGTGCTGCCTGATCTCCGCGACATCGGTCGACACCGGAGCCGATTCGCTGAGCACCCGCACCACCTCTCGCAGCAGCGACACGGCACGCGGCACGATCAGCACGGCGATGAGCAGCGAGGCGATGGCATCCGCCTGAGCGAACCCCGTTGTCAGGATGAGCACCGCCGCCACGATCGCCGCCAGCGACCCGAGGGTGTCGCCAAGCACCTCGAGGTAGGCGCCGCGCATGTTGATGGATGCCTTCGAAGACCCGCGCAGAATCAGCAGGCCCGCTACGTTGCCGGCCAGTCCTACCAGGGCGACGGCGAGCATCCAGCCGCCCTCGACATGCGGATGCCCGCCGCTCAACCTCACGACGGCACCCACGGCCACCGAGACCGCGACCCCGATGAGGATGAGTGAATTCACCATCGCGCCGAACACCTCGACGCGCTGGAATCCGAAGGTCTGTCGATCGGTCGCGGGGCGTGCCGCGACGGTAGCCGCGACGAGCGCCACAATGAGGCCGACGAGGTCGCTCAGCAGATGGCCGGCGTCGGCGAGAAGGGCAAGCGATCCGCTGAGCGCCGATCCGGCGATCTCGAGCACGAAGACGACCACCACGATCGCGATGACGGCGATGAGCCGTCGCCTGCTCGCTCCGTGTGCAGCGTGATCGTGATCGTGTGACATGACGGTTCCACGGTAAGCCGCTGCGCGCGCGCCGCGCCAGACGAAGTGGCGGTCGATCCCGCGACGCGTCGGCGGTGGCTACTCCCCTTCGAGCAGTTCCTGCAGTGCCGGGATCATGGCACGGAACGCCCTTGCGCGGTGGCTGTCTGCGTTCTTGACCTCGGATGTCAGCTCCGCGGCCGACAGCGCCGATCCGTCTGGAACAAAGGCGGGATCGTAGCCGAAGCCGTTCGACCCACGCGGCTCACGCGCGAGCGATCCGGCCCACACGCCCTCGACCGTTCGCTCGATACCGGGCCTTTCCTTCGCCGGGCGCACCAACGCGATGGCGCAGGTGTAGTGCGCTCCGCGATGCTCCTCAGGCACGTCGCCGAGCTGAGCGAGCAGCAGGGCGAGGTTGCCGGCGTCGTCTCCGTGTCCCCCGTTCCAGCGGGCGGAGAACACCCCGGGCGAACCGCCCAGCACGTCGACGCAGATACCGGAATCATCGGCCAACGCCACGAGCCCGGTGTGCGCTGCAGCGACGCGCGCTTTGATCGAGGCGTTCTGCTCGAACGTTACGCCGTCTTCGACGGGTTCTGGGCCGTCGTATTCGATGAGGTCGACCTGCGGCATCCGCTGGGCGATGATCGCCGCGAACTCTTCGAGCTTGTGCCGGTTGTGGGTGGCCAACACGACGCGAACGCGCGCGCGCGACGCGGTCACGACGCCGCTGGCTCTTCGTCGTCAGCGAGCGCAGCCGTCTGGAACGTCGCCAGGTCGCGGCATCCGCCCTCCGCGAGGTCGAGGAGCGAGCCGAGTTCGCGCCTGTCGAACGGCGCACCCTCTGCCGTGCCTTGCACCTCGACGAAGAGTCCACGGCCAGTGAGCACCACGTTCATGTCGGTCTCGGCGCGCACGTCTTCGACATATGCCAGATCGAGCATGGGCTCGCCGTCGATGATTCCTACCGACACCGCTGACACGCTGTCGACGAGCGGAGTGGCCCGCTGCCCGATGAACTTGTGCTCTTTGCCCCACGCGAGGGCGTCGGCGAGAGCGACGTACGCGCCGGTGATGGCGGCAGTGCGCGTTCCCCCGTCCGCCTGCAGCACATCGCAGTCGAGCACGATTGTGTTCTCGCCGAGCGCCTTCATGTCGACGACGGCACGCAGGCTGCGGCCGATCAGCCTGCTGATCTCGTGAGTCCGGCCGCCGATACGACCCTTGACCGACTCGCGATCGGTGCGCTCGTTCGTCGAGCGCGGCAGCATCGAGTATTCGGCGGTGACCCAGCCCTTGCCCTTGCCCGAAAGCCAGCGGGGCACGCCGTTGGTGAACGACGCGGTGCACAGCACGCGGGTGCGGCCGAACGAGATGAGGGCGCTGCCTTCGGCCTGCTCGCTCCATCCTCGTTCGATGGTGATGGGTCTCAGCTGGTCCGTTGTTCTGCCGTCGGCGCGGATGATGTCGGTCACCGTTCCAGCCTATCGAGCAGAACTCAGCTCGCGTCGAGCACCGATCAGCGCAGACCCCGCAGCTCGCGCAGATCGATGGCGCCGGTTCGCACCACGTCGACGGCGGCGACCTCGGTGCCGATCATGCGGTGCGCGAGCCGTACGAACGCATCCGTGTCGTCGCCCGTCGTCTCGTAGCGGATGCTCGGTTCCCCCGCCACCGTGCGCACCAGTCCCCTGGACACCAGCACCCGGTACACGTCGTTCGCGGTCTCGACGTCGCTGGAGACCAGCGTGACTCCCTCGCCCATCACGTACGAGATGGCGCCCTTCAGGAACGGGTAGTGCGTGCAGCCGAGCACGAGAGTGTCGATCCTCGCCTGCTGAAGCGGGCGCAGGTACTCGGAGGCGGCATCAAGCAACTCGGTTCCACTGGTCACCCCGGCCTCGACGAACTCGACGAATCTCGGGCACGCCCGGGTGAACAGCTGCAGGTCGGGCGCCGCCGCGAATGCGTCTTCGTACGCTCTCGAATTGACCGTGCCGAGTGTGCCGATCACGCCGACCCGTCCGGTCCTGGTCGTGGCGACGGCACGGCGCACCGCCGGCTGGATCACCTCGACGACGGGCACGTCGTAACGTTCTCGTGCGTCCCGCAGCATCGCCGACGATGCGGTGTTGCACGCGATGACGAGCATCTTCACGCCCTGCTCGACGAGGAAGTCGAGCGCCTCGAGCGAGAGCGCACGTACCTGCGCGATCGGCTTGGGGCCGTACGGTGAGTTCGCTGTGTCTCCGACGTAGAGGATCGACTCTCCCGGCAGTTGGTCGCGCACCGCTCTCGCCACCGTGAGCCCGCCGACCCCGGAGTCGAAGATCCCGATCGGTGCGTCTGTGTTTATGATCGCGCCCGTCCCCGCCGGGCGCGATCGCGCGAGCGAATCGCCGTCACGCCGCCGATTCGCTGATGGCTGAGTAGCTGCGCCTGTCATCGCGCCTGTCCTCGGCACGCGCGAGGCCCTCGCGCGCGAGTCGCCTTCACGCCGCCGATTCTGTGATGGCTGGGTATGCGCATACGACCAATTTAGGGTGGAGGCATGACTTCGGCGTCCACCGCGCTTCTCACTGACCGTTACGAGCTCACCATGCTCGACGCCGCCATGCTCTCTGGCACCCACGAACGCGAGTGCGTGTTCGAGGTGTTCGCCCGTTCTCTGCCAGGAGGCCGTCGCTACGGTGTCGTCGCAGGAACAGGGCGACTGCTCGACCTCATCAGCCGGTTCAGGTTCGGGGATGCCGAACTCGCCTGGTTGCGCGACAACCACGTCGTACGTGACGAGACGCTCGATTGGCTCGCCGACTATCGGTTCAACGGCACGATCCGCGGCTATCGCGAGGGCGAGTTGTACTTCCCCGGCTCCCCCGTGCTGATCGTGGATGCCCCGTTCGGCGAGGGCGTCATCCTCGAGACCCTGGTGCTCAGCGTGCTCAACCACGATTCCGCCATCGCGAGCGCCGCCGCTCGCATGGTCTCCGCAGCCGCGGGAAGGCCGCTCGCCGAGATGGGATCACGCCGCGCCGAAGAGGACGCAGCGGTCGCAGCGGCACGCGCCGCCTACATCGCCGGCTTCAGCGCGACGTCCAACCTCGAGGCCGGCCGCAGCTGGGGCATCCCGACCATGGGCACCGCAGCGCACGCCTTCACCCTGCTGCACGACAGCGAAGAGGATGCCTTCGTCGCTCAGGTGCGCTCCCTCGGCCCCGAGACCACCCTGCTGGTCGACACCTACGACGTGAAGAAGGGCATCGAGACGGCCGTACGAGTTGCGGGAACGAAGCTCGGCGCCGTTCGGCTCGATTCCGGCGACCTGCCTGTGCTGGTCGCTTCTGTTCGGGAGCAGCTCGATTCGCTCGGCGCGACCGGCACGCGCATCACGGTCACCAACGACCTGGACGAGTTCGCGATCGCGGCACTTCGCGCGTCGCCTGTCGACTCCTACGGCGTCGGCACCTCGCTGGTGACGGGATCCGGAGCGCCGACTGCTGGCATGGTCTACAAACTCGTCGCACGCAAGGACGACGACGGTGCGTGGATCCCTGTCGCGAAGACCTCGACCGGCAAGGCATCCATCGGCGGCACGAAGGTGCCGGTGCGGGTGCTCGACGAGAACGGCGTCGCCGTCGCCGAGGAGGTGCACATCGTGCAGAACGGCGGCGACGTGCCACCGGGCAGAACGCTGCACGTGCGGCTCGTGCAGGACGGCACCGCCCTATCCGAGTACCTCGGCGCGACGGGCGTCGAGGCCGCGCGGGAGCATCACGCGATCGCGCGTCGAGAGCTGCCGGAGTCCGCGCTCCGCCTAGGAAGAGGCGAGCCGGCCATCCCGACAGAGTTCGTCTGAGCCGACTGGCCCTGAGTCGACCTGCCCTGAATACCAGGCGGCGAGAGGATCAGCCTTCGCTCAGGCCCTCGTAGATCTTCTTGCACTCTGGGCAGACCGGGAATTTCTGCGGATCACGGTTCGGCGTCCACTTCTTGCCGCACAGAGCGATCACCGGCTTGCCGGTCACCGCCGACTCGAGGATCTGCTCTTTGCGCACGTAGTGTGAGAACCGCTCGTGGTCGCCGGGCTCCATCTGCTCGTTCTGCAGAAGCTCCTCGAGCTCGCGATCGAGTGTGGCCACTCCGCCGCCTTCAGGCGCGCCGTCGGGTCCACCGGGTTCCGCGATGCTGTTGTCGACCATCGCATCAGTTTAGCCCGCGACCCCTGACGGACTCGGGGCCGTTCGACGTCGGCGTAGCGACGAAGAGGACCTCAGGCGTTACGCAGGGCGAACGACATGATCTCGGGTCCCCGCCGGTTGTATGCAACCGCTCCGAGCCAGACGCCGAACACGAGCACGACGACGCCGATGCCGAGGCCGGCCCACAAGCTGCGGCCGAACCAGACCGGGTCCTGCACGACGCCGAGCACCAGCATCGCAGCCGGGATGCCGGCGAACACCACCGTGAGCAACAGGCTGACGACCTGGGCGAACGTGGCGGCGCCTCCGGCGTGCTGCGGGTGCGCGAACGCGCTGTCGCCGGGTCTCGGCGCCCCGTAAGGCGCCAAGGCGGACGAGACGCTCGACAGTCCGAACCCGGTGAGGATGACGCACACACTCACCCCCGTTACGGCGGGAAGCACGTCCCAGTCGCCATACGCGAGCGCGGTGAGGATGGTTCCGACCGCCACCAGAGGGATCGCGATCAGCACGACGGGCGCGAGTCGCCCCAGCCGATCGGCGAGGCCACCGGTGCCGGATGCGATGTGCAGCCAGATCGCCGTGCCGTCATAGGCGACGTCGTTGTGTGCGACCCAGCCCACGAAGAGGCAGAGCACGGGCAGCGGGATGAGCGCGACATCGTGCGCGTTCACCGCTCCTGAGACGAGCAGGGCGACGACCATGATCAACGGGAACAGCGGCACGAGCAGAAGCTGCACCCAGTACCGCGAGTCGCGGCCCCAGTACGTGAGGCTCCGCGCGGCGATCGCGCCGGCGGGGCGAGCAGGAAGCCTGCCGAACCATCCGAGCCCCACATAGTTGCGCACCGAGATGTGCCGCTCGGGGGTCACCATCATGTGCGCGGTCAGTCCCCACCACGCAGCGGCGATCACGGCGAGGGTGAGGATCGCGATGAGCAGCTTCGCGGATGCCGCACCCCAATTGCCCGATGCCGCGTCACCTCCGACCGCCCACACTGCGCCGAACGGCGTCCAGCTCACCCAGTCCGCCGCGGTATGCACGACCTTGAGACCTTCCTTGCCCCAATCGAGCGTGGCGAGGAAGAACACGAACGGCGACAGCATGACGAGGATCAGCACTGCGATCGTTCCGCTGAACTCTCGCGCACGCCTGGTCGACAGCGCGAACGCCGCGAGCGAGGAGGTGAGCCTCGCGCCGAGCATCCAGGTCGGAACGCACACCACCGCGGCGATGAATGCCAACACCGCCGCCCCCGGATGCCCCGACCACGTCACCACCGTGAACAACGCGCACACTGCCAGAGCGAGGGCGGGAACAGACACCAGCGAGATCACGCCAAGACCAATCGCAACCTGTCGGTCGCGGAGGCCGAGCATCGCATAGGAGCGCGGATCGAATGTGCCGTCGTGCCTGCCGAACAGCGGCACGATCACGAAGCCGAGAGCGACCGCGGCACCGGCCAGAACGAGGATGTCGCGCACCAGAACACCGTCGCTCGCGGTGCGCGCGGAGGTGAGCACTCCGCACACGACGATCGCCACCGCGACCGTGTAGAGAAGCCCGACGACGAGACCGAACCCGTGCCATCCGCCTCGACGGAACCCACTACCGAGCGATGCGAGCCTCAGTCGGAGAAACTGTGCAACCATTCCAGTCCCTCCGCGGCCTTGCGCCCGCCCGCGAGTTCCACGAAGTGGTCTTCCAGCGTCTTCTCGCCGCGCACCTGATCGACGGGGCCGGCATCCAGCACCACGCCGCCGATGATGATCGCAACGCTGTCGCAGATGCGCTGCACCAGATCCATACCGTGGCTGGAGAGCAGCACCGTTCCACCGGCATCCACATAGCGCTGCAGGATGCCCGTGACCGTCGCTGCGGAGACCGGGTCGACGCCCTCGAACGGCTCGTCGAGCACCAGCAGCCGCGGCGAGTGGATCATCGCTGCAGCGAGCGACACCTTCTTGGTCATGCCCGCCGAGTAGTCGGCGACGAGGCGGCCCATGGCATCCTCGATGCCGAACGCTGCCGCCAGATCGGCGGAGCGCTGGCGGGTGGTTGTTGCATCCAGGCCGCGCAGCGTGCCCGCGTAGTACAGCAGCTGGGCGCCGGTGAGTCGGTCGAACGTGCGCAGGTGATCGGGCAGCACTCCGATTGCGCGCTTGGCATCGCGCGGATGCTTGCGGGCATCCACGCCGTTGACGAACACGGAACCCGAGTCCGCACGCAGCAGACCGGTGATGATCGAGAGTGTCGTCGTCTTGCCCGCACCGTTCGGCCCGACGATGCCGTACAGCGAACCGGCACGGATGCTCAGGCTCACGCCGTCGACGGCGACCACGTCTCCGTAGCGCTTGTGCAACCCGTTCACCGCCAGCACGACGGGAGCCGTCGCGGCCGGCGCTGGCCGTGCAGCCGGAAAGACCCTCGTAGTCGCCGCGCGCCTTGCTCGCGGAGGAGACGCCGACTCAGCGTCTTCGTCCACCTGCGTCTCGAGCTCGGATGCCCCGGCACGCTCGCGCGCGATCGTCGCGCGGTCCACGGTCTCTTCGACGTACGGCGCGACGGATGCCCCACCAAGGGCCTCGTCGCGGTCGTCGGAGACGAGAACCTGCTCGATCAGCCAGTCGGGCGCCCCGGCGTCCGTGGCGCCTGTGGGCGCAGGCGCGGCGACGGAGTCGACCTGCCGACGCGCCGCCCCGTCGGAGGACTCGGTCTCCCGCACGAGATCGGCGAGAAGGCGCGAGCCCTCGTCGCCACTTTCCTGCTCAGCAGCCGCCGCTGCCGCGGCTGCAGCTGCGGCAGCGCGTCGCCGTCGCCCGAACAGAGTGATGCGCTGACGCGAGCCGGTATTCTCGTCGACGGAAGAGGACTGCGCAGGCATCGGCCCGGTGTCGACGTCCACGTCCACGTCCACATCCTGCGAGGTGCCGACTGCGGATTCTTCGGTCGGCGCCGCGATCGGTTCTGGAACCTCGACGACCGGCGCGACGGCAGCCTTCACGACGGCAGCGGGAGGGCGCACGGGAGCACTGGACGGTACCTCCGGCGAGATGAGGGTGGCACTGGAAGCCTCGGCCCGCACGATGGCATCCGCGCGATCGACGACGCCCGTGCCCTTGGTCGCCCTCGTTCGGGATGCCCCACGCGAGCCGCGCGGACTCGTCGCGACCGCGACGTGTGCGTCATCCGACGCGGATTCGGCCACGACCGAGGAGTACGCCGCAGCGCCCGTTGCGCGCGGGCGAGAGCCGCGCCGGGCATCCGACGCCTTGCCAACCCGCACCCGGACGACAGGAACAGTGGTCTCCGCGGGTGCCGTCTCACGGTCGCCGGCGTCCACGCCGGCCGACGTTTCGACACCCCCCGTGACGGAACCCTGCGGCTCATCTTGCACGCGCCATACCCCCGAAACCGTGGTCGCCTCGAACAGCCGAGTCGCTGAAGTTCGCGACCGACCCGCCTCGCTTTCGGCACCGTTGGGATGCGGCGTTCGCGCTAGCGGTTGCTGGCGCGGCACCTCCCCCTTCGGAGCCCTCGAGATCCTTACGCTAACCTACCAATCGCTCCCAGCACAGCCCTGAGATAGACGAGGGTCTATGCGATTACCTTCCTCATTTCTAAGAGCACTCCCATAAAACGATCACGAAACGGCAACGTCCCGCATTCGGGGCTCAAGCCTCCGGTAAATTCGATTCCGGCACAGCGTGGTGTTCCAGTACACACGCATCAGTGACATTTCGGTGAACGGAAGCCGTCGGCGCTGGCAACGTAACTGCCACACCGCCGATCGACAGTCATCCGCAGTCACACAGTTCAACTTCATTGGGGGGTCGACTATGCGCACGAATGACAGGAGACGAAACGTGACAACCGCACCGCAGGTAGTGATTCTCGCCGCCGGCATGGGAAGCCGTCTCGGACGCTCACTGCCGAAGCCGTTGACGGAGCTGGGCGACGGACGCACGATCATGCAGCAGCAGTTCGACAACATCCACGCAGCCTTCGGTCCGAAGGTCAAGGTCACGATCGTCGTCGGCTACAAGCTCGAGCACATCGTCGAGGCCTTCCCCGACGCATCCTTCGTCTACAACGAGCAGTACGACCAGACGAACACCTCGAAGAGCCTCATGCGTGCTCTCAAGTCGAGCGGCAACGGCGGAGTGCTGTGGATGAACGGCGACGTCGTCTTCGATCCGGGCGTGCTGGTGCGCGCTGCCGAGGCGATCGCCCGCGACCAGTCGTTCGTGACGGTGAACACGTCGAAGGTGTCAGACGAAGAGGTCAAATACACGACGGGCGCCGAGGGCTTCATCGAGAAGCTCTCCAAGACCGTCAAGGGCGGCCTGGGCGAGGCCGTCGGCATCAACTACGTGTCGAGCCGTGACAAGGCAGCTCTGCTGTACCACCTTCAGCACGTCGACGATCAGGACTATTTCGAGCGCGGCGTCGAGCTCGCCATCCAGAACGACGGCATGCTCGTCGAGCCCGTCGACATCTCGGACCTGTATGCGGTCGAGATCGACTTCGCCGAAGACCTGGAGCGCGCGAACCTGTTCGTGTGATCCGCGTCTCCCGGTAACGGATGCCGTCGGCCGCCAGGTCGACGGCATCCTGCGTTCAGGTGGCCTCAGAGTTCCTGCACCGGCGCGCCGGTACGATCGTCGGGTGACCACCTACGCCGATGCGCGACCCGCCGAGCGCACGCCGTTCGCTCGATACCGGCATTCACTGTGGTTGCTGACCAAGCGCGACCTGCACGTTCGATACACGACGAACGTGCTCGGCTACGTGTGGTCGATCCTCGACCCGCTCTTGATGGCGGGCATCTACTACCTCGTCTTCGTCGTCGTCTTCCATCGCGGCAACAGCGCGAACGAATCCCCGTACATCGTGTTCCTGCTCTCCGGACTGCTGCCATGGACCTGGTTCAACGGGGCCGTGTCGGACTTCACCCGGGCATTCAGCCGCGAGGCGAAGCTCATCCGCTCGACGGCCATCCCACGTTCCATCTGGATCAACCGCATCGTGCTCAGCAAGGGCATCGAGTTCGGGCTGTCGCTTCCCGTGCTCGCGCTGTTCGTGATCTTCTCGGGGGCGCAGGTGCACTGGCAGCTGGCGTACTACCCGATCGGGTTGGCGATCGAGGCCGTACTGCTGGTCGGGCTCGGACTCCTCGTCGCACCGCTCGTCGTGTTCTTCAAAGACCTCGAGCGCGCCGTCAAGCTGCTTCTGCGGTTGCTCTTCTACGCATCCGCCGTGCTGTACCCCGCCAGCGAAGTGCCGAAGGACAGCCTCTTCCGGTTCTTCATCGACATCAATCCACTCGTCGGCATGTTCGGTGTGTATCGCGCAGGGTTCTTTCCCGCGGATCTGCATTGGGACCTGGTGCTCATCTCCGCCCTGGGCAGCGTGATCTTGCTCGTGATCGGATGGCTGGTCTACTCGCGCACCATTCGTAGCGTGCTGAAGGAAATGTGATGACCGAGACAGTGACCACGACCGCGATGATCGAGGTGCAGGATGTCGGCATCCGTTTCAAGCGCAACCGCCGTTCGCGACGCAGCTTCAAGGACCTCTTCTCGTCGCGCGCACGGCGTGCCCGTCCTGACGAGTTCTGGGCACTGCGTCACGTTTCGTTCACCGTGCAGGCCGGGGAGGCGATCGGTGTGGTCGGGCGCAACGGTCAGGGCAAATCGACGCTTCTCAAGCTGGTGGCAGGCGTCATCCTCGCCGACGAGGGCACCGTTGACGTGAAGGCGGGCACCGCTCCACTGATCGAGATCACCGGCGGATTCGTCGACGACCTCAGCGTGCGCGACAACATCTACCTCACCGCAGGGCTTCACGGCATGACGCGGCGGCAGATCGACGACCGCTTCGACGACATCATCGGCTTCGCCGATATCGGCAACTTTCTCGATACCCCTTATAAACATCTGTCGAGCGGCATGAAGGTGCGCATCGCGTTCGCCGTGATCACACAGCTCGACGAGCCGATCCTCATCGTCGACGAGGTGCTCGCCGTCGGCGACAAAGGATTCAGAGAGAAGTGCTACAGGCGCATCGAAGACATGCTCAACCAGGGCCGCACGCTGTTCTTCGTGTCGCACAACGAGAAGGATCTGCGTCGGTTCTGCAGCCGGGGGCTCTATCTCGAGGGCGGCGTACTTGCACTGGATTCCGACATCGCGACGGTGCTCGAGCGTTACAACAGCGACTACACGGTGTAGACCACGGCGAGCCGTGGGCAGCAGCGAGCAGCCTAGCGAGTCCGCTGACCTGCGCGTGCCGGATTTCGGAGATTCGTCGCGACACGCCGCCGACGGGTGTGACACGCCGGGCCGTGGGACGAATCTCCGAGATCCGACATCGAGTTGAGCCCTCGTTCTGCCCCGGCTTGTCCCCCACAAGAGATCTGCGCGGGCGTCTCTCCACAGATCGACCGGGCTCGTCGGATGCCCCGCATAGCGTGCCTGCATGACTCCAACTCGACCCGACGAGACCGCAGCCGCCCGGCCGCTGGCATACCCTGTTCCGTTCGTCTTCGACCGCGCCAATCCTCCGCGGTACAGGCTGCGCAACGCGAGCCTCGAGACCGTCACCGGCGTGCGCTTCTCGTTGCTCGGCGCGGGGAGCATGCCTGTGCAGGCGCCGATCACGCTCGGACCGGGAGAAGTGGCCGAGATCCCGATCCACGGCAGCGACCTGGCACGAGCGACCGTGCTCGTGGTGCGATGGCATCGAGCCAACGGTGACGAGTATCTCTGGCGCGCAAGCTTCTGATGCGGCCCGCCCGATCCCGGATCCGGGAAGAACTGACCCAGACCCCTGAGCGAGGCGAAGCCGACCCAGACCCCTGAGCGAGGCGAAGCCGAGTCGAAGGGACTCCCGCCTCAGCGCATCCGTTCGCGCTCGCGAATGAAATCCTTCGCCGTGTACAGCCTGTGGCGACCGGGGAGATCGGCGAAGGTGAGTCCCGAGATCAGCTCGCCGGCATCCGTGTCGAGAACCGTCGCGATGCGGATCACCGTGCTCAGGCTCGGATTCGCACGGCCCCGCTCGATCTTGCCGTAGTTGGTCGGGTGGATGTCTGCCAGATGCGCGACTTCCTCCTGGCTCAGCCCGAGCGCGGTTCGGATGCCACGAAGCCGTTCACCGACCACGCCGGCGGCGCGGGAGAACGGCTCGACCATGGGTTCTTGTCTACGGACGAGACAGCGTTCGGGTCCAGAGTGTTTGTACCCTGTAGGGTTCAACCATTCCTTCGCGGCTTCTTGCGCAGTTCTGCCCGCCTTGCGGCAGCCCATTCACGAACCGTCAGCACCTCGGCGGCCGACGGGATCATGTCAACACCGATTCCCTTCACAAGGTCGGCGGGATCGACACCCAAGCTGGCCGCGATTCTCACCAACGTGTAGAAACCGGGATTCCCGAAGCCGTTCTCGATGCGACTCAAGTTGGAGACGTCGGTGTTGGCCAGATTGGCAAGTTCCTGCCGACTGATCGCGGCCCTCTCCCGTGCCTTCGCGATGCGCTCGCCGAGCTCGACCGATCCGGGCCACCTGTTGTCGGGCATTCATCCACCCTGATTGGGGCATTGGACCTGAACCAGAGTGTTCGACCATGCGCTTTAATGCACGTAGGTTCTACGCACATCCCTGTGCGCCGACGCACGAACCTTGATGCTCAGGAACAGGAAGCGTGTTGCCGAAACTCAACAGGACCACGGCACGCAACCAAGTCGGGCGACAGGGCTTCGGTCGCGCAGACCGGATGGCCGAGCGACCGGCGGTTCGAGCCCGTGGTTGATGTCGACACCGCAGTAGACGCACTCGCCAATCCGGTCATCAACCGGCCGTACGATGCTCCGACCGCGCATTTCGTGGTCGGGCCCAATGGGCCCACCGGCGAGATCAGACCGGGGCGACGCACGAGCGAATCATTCGTCCCCATTCCGCGCGCCAAGAAGAAGTCGACACACACATCCGTCTACGAACAGGCCACCTTCGAACTCGACGTCACCGGTGAGCGCCGCGAGCAGAACTCGCTCATCAACCAGATCCGCGATGAGGTCGAGCTCTGGCGCGTCCGCGGGTATGAACACGTCACGCACATTTCGCGCAAACTGCTACTGCACTGGGCGGATCCGACCCGCGAGAACCGCATCCTGTATGGCCAGCGCGAGGCAGCGGAGACCGCGATCTTCCTCGCCGAGGCTGCCGGCAAGGGCGGCTACACCGACTGGCATCGCGCACTCGAGGCTACGAACGAGGAGTACAACGCGGGTCTCCCC
>DASZMW010000161.1:0-4502 GCA_035551735.1 Humibacter sp.
ATGCCCTCGAACTCGTCGTGCAGAGCTGCGAAACCGGAGTGGAGCGGGGTTGCCAATGCCATGCACCAAGTCTTCGGGCCGACCGATCATTCGACAATCGCAGGTGTTTGATCAGTTCCATCACGTGAAGTTATGATTGCAGGGTGACCCTGCAATCCGACCCTGGGCCGTCGCTCGAACTGGATGCCCACACGCTCCGCATCGTGCGCGCCATCGTCGAGCACGGCTCGATCACCGCCGCCGCGACCGCGCTCGGCTACAGCCAGCCGGCCGTGAGCCAGCACCTTCGTCGCGCTGAAGCGCGCATCGGCATGCCGCTGGTTGCCCGCTCGGGTCGTGGCATCCGTCTCACCGAGGCGGGCAGAGTGCTTGCGAAGCACGCCCGCACCATCACGACAGCGCTCGATGCGGCGGCGGGGGAGCTTGCCGAGCTGTCTGGGTTACGCTCCGGCCGCGTGCGGCTGGCCTCGTTCCCGACGGCGTCGTCGACCCTGGTGCCGCAGGTGCTTCGCACGCTCGCGGCCGACCATCCGGGCATCGGCGTCAACTATCTCGAGGCAGAACCGCCCGAGGCGGTGGATGCCGTGCGCTCCCAGCGCGCCGACCTCGCGATCACGTTCAGCTATCCCGGCGACCGGGTCGACCCGCACGGCGAAAGTGCCAGGGGGCTGGTCGTCGTTCCGCTCTGGAGTGATGAGATGAAGCTCGTGGTGCCCGCGGGGCATCCGGATGCGTCGTCGGACGACGTGCCACTCGCCGATCTGGCAGGCGAGAGCTGGATCGCGGGATGCCAGCGGTGCCGCGGGCATCTGCTGCAGCTCGCAGAGGCATCCGGATTCCAACCCGAGATCGCGTACGAGACCGACAATGTCACCGCCGTGCTCGGCATGGTGGCGGCCGGACTCGGCGTCGCGCTGCTGCCGGCGCTCGCGCTCGCGACGGCAGGCATCCCTCGCGGTGTCGCCGTTCGCACGACGGCGAACCACGACCGTCGGACGATCCATCTGGTCGCGAGCCAGGGGAGCGATCAGGTTCCGGCGATCGCGGCGACGGCGGCCGCCATCCTCGCTCTCGACGGCGAGGCGTGGGAACTCGAGCCCGCGGCGTAGCGCCCGGCGCCCACCGTAGACTTGGCGGCGATGTCCGACACCTCTGCACCCGCCGCGTATCCGTTCAGCACCGCAACCGGAAGCGACGTTCGCGTGCGCTTCTGCCCGTCGCCCACCGGCACGCCGCACGTGGGGCTCATCCGCACAGCGCTGTTCAACTGGGCCTACGCCAGGCACACCGGCGGCAAGCTCATCTTCCGCATCGAGGACACGGATGCCGCGCGCGACTCCGAGGAGAGCTACGAGCAGTTGCTCGATGCGCTCACCTGGCTCAAGATCGACTGGGACGAGGGCGTCGTCAAGGGCGGGCCGGACGGCCCGTACCGGCAGTCGCAGCGTAGCGAGATCTACGCGGCGGTCCTCGACCGTCTGATCGACTCGGGACAGGTCTACGAGAGCTACTCGAGCCCCGAGGAGATCGAGGCCCGCAACCTCGCGGCCGGACGCCCCAAGCAGCACGGCTACGACAACGCCGACCGTGACACCACCGAAGAGCAGCGCGAAGCGTTTCGGGCAGACGGTCGTCAGCCCGCCCTTCGGTTGCGCGTTCCGGACAGCGACCTCGACTTCGACGACCTGGTGCGCGGGCCGATCACGTTCCCGGCGGGTTCGTTCAGCGACTTCGTCGTTGTCAGGCCGAACGGTCAGCCGCTCTACACGTTCGTGAACCCCGTAGACGACGCGCTGATGCACGTGACGCACGTGCTGCGCGGCGAGGATCTGCTGCCGTCGACCCCGCGGCAGATCGCGCTGTATCGCGCGCTGATCGACGTGGGCATCAGCGATTTCATCCCGCGCTTCGGCCACCTGCCATCGGTGCTCGGCGACGGCAACAAGAAACTCTCGAAGCGTGACCCCGAGTCGAACCTGTTCCATCATCGTGAGCGCGGGTTCATCCCCGAAGGCCTCGACAACTACCTCGCTCTACTCGGCTGGGGATACTCGCACGACCGCGACGTGTTCTCGCTCGACGAGATGGTCGAGAGGTTCGACGTCGCAGACGTCAATCCCAACCCGGCGCGCTTCGACCTGAAGAAGGCCGAAGCGATCAATGCCGACCACATCCGGATGCTCGGGGCCGCCGACTTCGCGGGCCGCACCGTTCCCTATCTGGTCGAGGCGGGCATCCTGAGCGAACCGTTGAGCGATCGGGACCGTTCGGTGCTGGATGCCGCGACCCCGCTGGTACAGGAGCGCGTGCAGCTGCTCGGCGAGACGCCGGGCATGCTGGGCTTCTTCTTCACGTCTGCGGACGCGCTGAAGATCGACGACGACGCGCGAGCCACTTTGCCGGACAACGCGGCCGAGGTGCTCGACGCGTCGATCGAAGCGTTGGATCGCCTTGGCGAGCACCTGTGGGTGCACGACGGCATCGAGGTGGACCTGCGAGCGGCGCTGATCGAGGTACTCGGACTCAAGCCTCGCGTCGCCTTCGGACCCCTGCGCGTCGCCGTCAGCGGACGCCGAGTGTCGCCGCCTCTGTTCGAGTCGATGGAGATCCTCGGCAAGGCCGAGACGCTCGCCAGGCTCCGCCGTCTCGCAGCGCAGGTGAAGGGCTGACCTCAGCCGTTTGGGGCGTTTTGGATGCCGCCCCCTCCGTACGGTAAAGTTGTCGATTGTGCCGCCGAGAGGCGGTGCGCCGCTCGCTCCGATCGGGGTAGACCGGTGGGGTATGGTGTAATTGGCAACACGGCTGATTCTGGTTCAGTTGTTCTTGGTTCGAGTCCAGGTACCCCAGCAACGCGATCGTTGAGTTTCCGCCTCCGATCAGATCTTCTTCTCTCACCGCTGGTCGAGTAGGCGACGCAGTCGCCGTATCGAGACCCGCAATGGTGACCGCTTTGGCGGCCAGATTCGCTAGACCCCGCTGGTTGAGTGAGCGAAGCCCTCGGTGCGCTGACCGTCGGGCGTTGCGACCGGATCATCCAGGCCGGTTTCTTGGAGCAGTCCCTATGCCGAGCGGCAGGCGACGTTCCCGTGGCTCATCGGAGACGTGTCGCCGACGACCGGGCGGGCGCGCAAGCTCCCCGTCGACGGGTACTGGCCGACGCTGGGGCTTGTGGTCGAGTTCCAGGAGAAGCAACACAGCGAGGCCGTCCCGTTGTTCGACCGTCGCGCGACCGTCTCCGGTGTGCCCCGCGGCGAGCAGCGGCGGCTGTATGACCGGCGGAAAGCGGGCTCTTGCCGCAGCAGGCCATCCGGCTCGTCGTCATCCACAAGTCGGAGTTCACGAAGGCCCGACAAGATCGTCCGCGACCACGAGCGCGACATCGCGGTCCTTCGCGCCCGCCTTGTCTAGCTCGGGAGCGACCCAGGGGAGCAAATTGGCCCGCAATTAGACCGTCAATAGCGTACTGTTATAGGTACGGTATTGACCAAGAGGCGGACTGGTGGGTTATCGACGGGATCTGTGGGAGATCGCCGCATCCCGCTACGGCGTAGTGACCATCACCGAGGCGGAGGATGTCGGCGTGCCCGCCGTCGAGGTGCGGAAGCTTGCCGCCCGTGGTGCGCTCCGCGGCTACGGGCAGGGCGTCTACACGCACCGCGACGTGCCGACGACCTCGTTCACCGAGCCGACGATTGCTGTGGCACTTGCCGGGGAAGGGGGGTTCCTGCACCGTGAATCCGTGCTCAATCTGTTCGGGCTCGGGCAGTTCAATCCGCAGAAGGTGCGCGTGGGCACGCGTCGCCGCGTGCGGCGCACCTTGCCGGAGTGGATGGAATTGGAGAACCGGCCTGACGTGCCCGATGAGGATCTCACTCGCTACGAGGGCACCCCGGCGACGACCGTTCGGCGGGCGCTGGAGGACATGCGGGATCGCATGCCGCCCGATCGATGGGAGGCCCTGGTTGATGAGGCGCTTAGGCGAGACTTGATCGGCGAGCAGGACGCGGCTGAGTGGAAGGCGGTGTCGGTGTGAGCGATGTGACCCCACCGCTGAACGTGACGCAGCTCAAAGCTCGGCTCGCGCAGGTCGCTGCTGAGGTGGGCATCCCTGTCGCGCGTGCGCGGGTGATGCTGTGCACGCTGATCGTGTCGCAGATGCTTCCCGATGCTGTCGCGGTCAAGAGCGGGATGGGGGTGAAACTGCGGTTCGGTGAGCGCGGCACTGAGTAGGGTCGTGTCGTGAAGAAGACGGGCATCACGCGGGAGGCGATCCGTCGGTCGACCAGATTGGTGACCAAAAAACCTCCGAATAGCACGAATCAGTCCGAATCACCTGCGTAGCTGCCGGTAGTCCGCGGTAAACACGATCCCATGAGATCCCTGCAATTACGGGGAACTCCACCGATTCGGGGCTTCGCTCGGACGGGCCAGGTGGCACTCAGTTGTCCTTGGTTCGAGTCCAGCTACCCCAGCCAAAAAGGGTATTCCCTGATTTGCCGCGG
>DASZMW010000162.1:0-5502 GCA_035551735.1 Humibacter sp.
ACCTTCTGCATGATCACGTACTGCGGGATCATGTACGCCTGCCACGGCACGGCGATCGTGGCGATGTAGGCGAGGAACAGGGCATCCCTTCCGGGGAAGCGCACCTTGGCGAAGCCGTACGCGGCGAAGCTTCCGGTGAGCACCTGCAGCAACGTGATCACGATCGCGAGGAAGGCGGAGTTCGCGAGGTATCCGGCCATCGGAATCTGCTTCCAGATGTCCGAGTAGTTGCTCCAGACAAACTCCTTCGGAATCCACTGGATGGGCACCGTGAGCACGTCGTTGTCGTGCTTGAACGACGATGACAGCATCCAGATGAACGGCAGCAGCACCACGACGAGCAGCACGATGAGCACGAGATACATCAGCACCCGGCCGAGGCGTGAACGGATGCGACGCCTCCCGCGCCGCTGCGGCGTGCGGCTCGGATGCGTCGTTCCGGTCTCGAGCTCCTGCACGAGGTCCGAGGTGAGGGTGGACATCAGCGCTCCCTCCTCTGCTGAATCCTGAATTGGAAGACGGTGACGATCAGCACGATCACGAAGAGCACGAGCGAGATCGCCGACGAGTAGCCGAACTGGCCGTTGATGATGCCGTCCTGGTAGATGAGCTGCGACAACACGAGGGTCGCGCGCCCCGGCCCGCCCTGCGTCATCACGAAGATGAGGTCGAACACCTTGAAGCTCGAGACGCTGAGCAGCACGAGGACGAGGAAGGTGGTCGGCCGCAGCGACGGCAGGGTCACGTTCCAGAACTTGCGCCAGCGGCCGGCTCCGTCCATCGACGCCGCCTCGTAGTACTCGTTCGGAATGGCCTGCAGTCCGGCGAGGAACAGCACCATGTAGTACCCCATGTCGCGCCAGACACTCGTGATGATCACGGCGGGCAGCGCCCAGGTGGTGCTGGCGGTCCAGCCCGGCGCGTTGGCGATGCCGATGGCGTGCAGGAACTGGTTGATCGGACCGCTCGTCGGGTCGAACAGCATGTTCCAGACGATCGCGATCGCCACGAGCGAGGTGATGTAGGGGAAGAAGATGGCGACCCTGAAGAACGCGATGCCACGCAGCTTCTGGTTGAGCAAGAGGGCGAGGCCGAGCGACAGGGCGAGCGTCAAGGGCACGTGGCCAAGCGCGTAGAGCAGCGTGTTCCCGAGCGCGACGTGAAAGCTGTCATCGCCGAACAGGCGCACGAAGTTGTTGATGCCTGCCCAGGTCGGCGGGTTGTAGGCATCCCAGTTCATGAACGCGAGCACGAAGGCCGCGATCACGGGCACCAGGGTGAAGAGTGCGAAGCCGAGGAAGTTCGGCAGGATGAAGCTCCAGCCGATCAGGATGCTGCGACGGCGCATCCTTCGACTCGCCGCTTTGCGCGTCGGTGTCGGCTGCGGCGTCGACGCTGCCGGCTGAGTCCGTTCAGTGATGGTGGTCATGGTGTCGTCTCCGGCTCAGCGAACCGCTCCGTTCTCGTGAGGGGATATGGTGCTGCGGCCGACCCGGGCACGTCTGTCCCCGAGTCGGCCGCTGCGCGGTGGAAGGCTACTGGTTCAGCACTTCCGACTTGACCCGGCTCTGCATCTCGGCGAGGCCGGCATCGACCGACTTGCTGCCGGTCATGATCAGTTGGTGCTCCTGGTTCAGGATCGTGCCGATCGCCGCGGTGTTCGAGGCGACCGGGGCATCCAGCTCGATGGTGTTCGGGTTGAACGCCGTCTTCGAGAGCGCGTCGGAGGGCATTCCATCGAGGCCGAAGTAGGCCTTCGTGATGTCGGCGCTGTGGTACGCGGGAACGATGCCGATGGATGCCACGGCCTTGGCGCCGTCAGCGCCGGCGGCGAACGTGATGAACTTCTTCGCTGCTGCGACGTTCTTCGAGTTCTTGTTGATGCCGAATCCGGTCGGCCCGCCATCGGTGGTGATCTTTCCGGTCGCCTTGATCTGGGGCAGGGGCGCGATGCCCCAGTTGATCTTGGTCGTTCCGGTCTTCCCGTCGGCCAGCAGCGGGGCGATCAGCCAGGTGCCCATCGGGACCATGGCGGCCTTGCCGGTCTCGAACATGGTCTGGTAGCTGGTCTGCTGGCTGTTCGCCGTCGCCCAGTCCATGGTCGTTCCGGCCTTCTGCATACCCAGCGTGGTGTTGTACTGGTTCTTCATCCAGCTGTAGTCGCTCGGGTCGTTGGGGTTGCCACCGGTCTGCGCCGCTGCGATGCCCTGAACCATCGAGTTCCACGTGTGGATGTACGCGCCGTAGACCTTCGAGTCGCCCGTGCCCTTCGTCAGCTTGGCAGCGTCGCTCGCGAATTCCTTCCACGTGAGGTTCGTGGGGTCTGCGACGCCGGCGGCTTTGAACATGTCCTTGTTGTAGAACAGCACGGAGAAGTCCTGGCGGTAGGGGATCGCATACGTGGTGCCCTTGAAGTCGTACTGCGACAACGCCGGGATCTTGTCCGACGGCAGCGCCTTCGCGACGTCGTTCAAGCTCACGAACTGCTTCTTCGCGGCGTACCCCGCGTAGTCGGTCAGGTTCTTCACCGTGATGATGTCGGTCGTATCACCACCGGCGAGCATCGTCGTTACCTTGTCCTCGTAGTTCGCGGCGAGGATGTCGACGGGCTGGATCGTGATGTCGGGATTGGCCTTCTCGAAGGCGTCGAACAGCGCCTTGAACTCCGGCGTCTGCTTATAGTTCCAGACCGAGATGCGCAGCGTGGTCTTGCCACCCGAGGCGGATCCGCCCGACGACGAGGTTCCGGCGCAGCCGGAGAGCGCCAGCGCGAGCGCGGCGGTGATCGCGCCTGCGGCGATCAGTGATCGTTTCATGAGGAATAACTCCCTTGTTATCTGTGACTGACTACATGGTCGATGGTGCTGTGCACCGCAACGAGTGCGGAATGTGCTGCGGAACGTGCTGGGCTACCTCCCGGGTTTCGTGCTCGTCTTCGTCTCGCGGCCGGCGTCAGGCGCTCAGCCGCAGGTCCTCGCTCGTGATCTCGTCGATGAGCGGCTCCCCTGCCGCATAGCGCTGCAGTTCGTCGAGCGCGGCATCCGTCATGCGATGCAATTCGGTGCCCAGCGATCCAGCGAGGTGCGGGGTCACCATGACGTTCGGGAGCGTGAACAGTACCGAACCGGCGTCAAGAGGTTCGGGATCGGTGACGTCGAGTACGGCGTTCAGGCGTCCCATCGCGCACTCGCGCTCCAGCGCGGTCGTGTCAACGAGGCTTCCACGCGCGGTGTTGATCAGGGTCGCGTGGTCGGCGAGGGCTGCCAGTTCTCTCGCGCCGATCATGTGGCGCGTCGACGGCAGCTCAGGAGCGTGCAGCGACAGCACGTCGACCCGCGGGAGTAGCTCCTCGAGCGGGACGAGCCGCGCTCCTGCCGCCGCGACCTCCGCCGGGTCGGCATAGGGATCGGCGACGAGGCAGGTCACGTCGTCCAACTGGCGCACCAAGTCGACGACTCGGCGGCCCACCCTGCTGAATCCGACGATGCCGATGGTGCGTCCGAGGTTCGACAGTTCGCCGTAGCGTTCGAGCATCGCACCCTGCCCGCGCCGCGCCTCGGGGTCGGCCGCGATGAACGGCGCCTTCTTCCCCGCGAAGATGATGGCTGCGAGCGTGAACTCCGCCACCGGCACGGCGTTCGTCTCGGCAACGCTCGATGCACGGATGCCGCGCACCCAGAACTCGTCGGTGACCTGCGGCCGGATTGTTCCGGCGCAATGCAACATCGCCCTGAGCCGGGGCATCCTGTCGAGTGTTCGGGCGTCCAGCCGGGGAGCTCCCCACCCTGTGAGCAGCACCTCGACGTCGCGCAGGCGACCGGCCAGTGCCGGATCGTCGAGATCGTCCGCCCACACGGGCTCTGGCACCCTGGCCAGTCGCTTCAGACGTGCGAGTCGTTCCACGTCGAACTGACGCTCGAAGACATCGCTGGCCATCACGACAAGCGCGTCGGGTCTGCTCGGGTTGGTCATTCTTGTTCGTGCTCCAGCGGATTCGTCGGATCGATCACTGCGACTGAATCGCCGTTGCGTCGTCGCGATGAACAGTAGATACTCAATCCCGATCGCAAACAAACAGAGCGATCATACTCGAACACAAACGCAACAAAACAACCGGATTGCAGAGAACAGCACCGATGCTGGAACCACCTCCGTCCACGTCCGCAGCCACCGAGAACGAAGCCGCACGACGGTCCCTGGCCACGGCGCCGGCCACCCCTCCTGCCGGCATCCGGCCCGATCCCGCCGAGTTCCGCGGCCCGCTCTTCGAGCAGTGGGGCCAGCGGATGCGAGCAGCCGGCCTCGTGAACTCACTCCCGGGGTCGCTCGCCGAGCTTCGCGCCAGGGTCGGCATCCCATCGAGTGCTGACCGTGCGGCGTGGCTCGGCATGGACGAGCCGACCGTGCACGCCGCCGAAGACATCGCCGCCGACCTGCGCGGCACACCGTGGCCGCACGCGAGCGCCACCCGATTCGCCCGCTACGTGCGCGACGGCAATCGCGCGGAGTACGAGGCCGCCGTCTTCGCGAGGCAGGACCGCCTGACGGCCGCCGTGGTGACCGCCGCCATCACGGATGCCCAGGAGTGGCTCGACGAGGCATCCGACGGCGTCCTCGTGCTGTGCGAGCAGAGCACCTGGAGCTGGCCGGCGCACGACGACGCCCACGAACGGCGCGGCTTCGTGCTCCCCGACGCCGACTCCCCCTATCTCGATCTCGGCGCCGGAGAGGTCGTCGCCCAGTTGGCGGTGGCCGACCACGTGCTCGGAGAGAAGTGGGATGCCTCGTGGCCCGGCCTTCGGGAGCGCATCCGCCGTGAGGCCGACCTGCGCGTGTTCACGCCGTTCGAGTCACGCGACGACCTGTGGTGGCTGGGCTTCTGGCGCGAGGTCAACAACTGGAATCCGTGGATCATCGGCAACGTGTTGCTCGCTGCGGTGCTGCTGCTCGACGACCACGACCGCATCGTGCGCATCGCCGCGCGAGCGTTGGAGAGCCTCGACCGCTATGTCGCGACGCTGCCGGAGGACGGCGCGATCGACGAGGGCGTCGCGTACTGGTGGAACGGCGCGGGCCGCATGCTCGAGTGCCTCGACCTGGTCGCCAGGATCACGGATGGCGGCCTCGATGCCTCTGGCGTCCCGGTCGTGCGCGAGGTGCTTCGGTTTCCGATGCGCATGCAACTGGGAGGCGACTGGTACGTCAACGTCGCCGACGGTCCGGCGAGGATCTCGGGTCAGCAGCCGTGGCAGCTGCCGTTCAGGTGGGGCGCACGACTCGGCGACGACCGTATCGTGACGTGGGCGAGGGCGGCGCGCCGGCCCGGTCTGCCTGCCGGCGATGTCAGGTCGGGGCTCCCTCGCCTGCTGCGGTCTCTGAGCGACGTCGAATGGATCGCGACCACGCCGACAGCCCCACCGCTCCCTCGGTGCGTCTGGCTGCCGTCGGTGCAGGTGCTCGTCGGCAGGGCGCACGCCGGCGCCGTCGACGGGCTCACGCTCG
>DASZMW010000163.1:0-13215 GCA_035551735.1 Humibacter sp.
ACCGGCCATGTTCGTGGCGACCGTGACGGCACCGAGACGACCTGCCTGCGCAACGATCGCGGCCTCGCGCGCGTGGTTCTTCGCGTTGAGGACCTCGTGCCGCACGCCCTTCTTGGCGAGCAACCGGGACAGGTATTCGCTCTTCTCGACGCTCGTCGTTCCGACGAGAACCGGCTGGCCCTTCTTGTTGCGCTCGAGGATGTCCTCGGCCACCTGGTTGAACTTGGCCTCCTCGTTCTTGTAGACGAGGTCGGGCATGTCCTTGCGGATCATCGGCTTGTTCGTGGGGATCGGCACGACGCCGATCTTGTAGGTGGACATGAACTCCGCCGCCTCGGTCTCGGCGGTACCGGTCATGCCGGAGAGCTTCTTGTAGAGCCGGAAGTAATTCTGCAGCGTGACCGTGGCGAGTGTCTGGTTCTCCGCCTTGACGGGCACCCCCTCCTTGGCCTCAATGGCCTGGTGGATGCCCTCGTTGTAGCGGCGGCCGACCAGGATGCGCCCGGTGTGCTCGTCGACGATGAGCACCTCGTCGTTCATCACCACGTAGTCCTTGTCTCGCTTGAACAGCGCGTTCGCCTTGATGGCGTTGTTCAAGAAGGAGATCAACGGGGTGTTCGCGGACTCGTAGAGGTTGTCGATGCCGAGGTAGTCCTCGACCTTGGTGATGCCGGACTCGAGCACACCGACGGTGCGCTTCTTCTCGTCGACCTCGTAGTCCTCATCTGCCACCAGGCGAGTGGCGAGGCGTGCGAACTCGTTGAACCAGCGGTTCGCTTCTCCGCTCGACGGACCCGAGATGATCAGTGGGGTGCGAGCCTCGTCGATGAGGATCGAGTCGACCTCGTCGACGATGGCGAAGTAGTGGCCGCGCTGCACCATGTCAGATGCCTGCCACGCCATGTTGTCGCGCAGGTAGTCGAACCCGAATTCGTTGTTGGTGCCGTACGTGATGTCGGCCAGGTACTGCTCGCGCCGCTCGTCCGGCGTCTGGCCTGCGATGATCACGCCGGTGGTCATGCCGAGCGCCCGGAACACACGACCCATCAACTCGCCCTGATAGCTGGCCAGGTAGTCGTTGGTCGTGATGATGTGCACGCCGCGGCTTGCGATGGCGTTCAAGTAGGCGGCGGTCGTGGCGACCAGCGTCTTACCTTCACCGGTCTTCATCTCGGCGATGTTGCCGAGGTGAAGGGCGGCGCCGCCCATGATCTGCACATCGAAGTGACGCATGCCGAGTGTGCGGACGGATGCCTCGCGCACGGCCGCGAACGCCTCCGGAAGCAGATCGTCGAGCGATTCGCCGTTGCCGTACCGTTCGCGCAGCTCGGTGGTCTCGTTCCGCAGCTCCTCGTCACTGAGACCTTGGAAGTCTTCCTCGAGCGCGTTGACAGCGCGCGCGTGCGCTTCGAGCCGTTTGAGCGTGCGGCCCTCGCCGACGCGCAGGACCCTTTCGAGAACTGAGGCCACTGATGCACTCCATCAAGGTTCGTAGGGGACGCCGACAGGCATCCGTCGTCCGGGCGGACGGGTGCCGACCCGGGTCGACAACGTCACTCATGTTACCGGGCTGTGACCTGTGTATGCCGGACGCCTGCTGAACGTCCGCTCCTGACGAACACGGCCCCGAGGAGGCGGGAATCCCGCCTCCTCGGGGCCGTCACTGATGAGATTGCGCCTAGGCGCGGCCCAGCTTGCGCGAAGCCGTCGCCACCTCCTGGAGCTCTTCGGCGTCTTCGTCGAGCGAGATCACGCCGTAGTCCCAGCCCTTGCGGCGATACACCACCGACGGACGGTTCGACTCCTCGTCGATGAACAGGTAGAAGTCGTGTCCGACGAGCTCCATGTAGTACAGGGCGTCGTCCACGGTCATGGGCACCGACGCGAAGACCTTCTTGCGGATCACGACCGGGCAGTACTCCTCGGCCTCGTCATCCTTCGGCGCCGGCTCGACCACGGGGACGGCACCCGTTCGCACCTGTTCGAGCACCGTGACGGGCGCAGGAGTGACGTCAACCCTGCCGAGTCCGACCGTGGACGCCTCGCGCACCGACGGCGGCCTGTGCTGGCCACGATGGATCTTCCGGCGATCTTTGGCACGACGCACCCGTTCCAGCAATCGTCCGATCGCAAGGTCGAAGGCCGCGTATTTATCTGAGGCCGTGGCTTCAGCACGAACAACGGGACCGGGACCGACGAGGGTCAACTCCACCCGATCGTCGCCGTTCTGACCTCCGGACTTCTCGTTGTGCCGCGAGACCTTGATCTCCAGCGAGAGAGCTCGCTCAGCGAGCGAACCGACCTTGGCTGCCTTCTCCGTCGCATACTCTCGGAAGCGATCGGTGATGCCCACGCCGAGCCCGAAGATGTTGATGTCCATGGCGACCCCCTGCTTCCGGTGCGGTCGTCGGCCTAACGGTAAGGGCCGCGATACCGACACCTTTTCCCCTACCGTAGACCGGCGACTTGTGGATGTCACCAGCCGTCTTCTGAGCGTTCACGTGTGCGTCCCGAAAGCGCGGTTGTGACGCGCAAGTCGTCGCCGATTCTTTTCGGCGTGTGGGCCAGCACGGCGGCCGAAACCACGACAGCGCCGGCCTCTTCGAGCGCGCGACGGGCTTCGAGAAGAGTGCTTCCCGTGGTGAGGATGTCGTCGACGAGAACCACAGGCTCGCCAGCGAAACGGCCGCGCGCCTCGAGCCATCCGGCTCGGTTCAGCCGCCGAGATTCTGCCGACAACCCGGCCTGATCGGCCGCCTGCCTGCTCGCTCGCAGCGCATGCTCGGCGCGCAGCCCGCAGTGCTTCAACAAGAGCTCCACCGGGGAGTATCCACGCTCGCGGAACGCAGCCCGCGACGACGGCACGGTGACGAGGCGCACAGGAGCGGACGACGGCCCCACCGCCCGCAGAGCGACGTCGATGGCTGCGGACAAGGAGGGAGCGAGCCGGGATGCGGCATCCGTTCGCCCTCCGTCTTTGTAGGAGGCGAGCACGGATCGCACGACTCCGTCATAGCGGTGCGCGAAGGCGACGACGAGTCCGTCGAGATCGAGCGTCGCCACGGCTGGCCGGAGTGCGGCGGCGCAGGACTCGCACAGCGTACGGTCGGGAGCTCCGCAGCCGCTGCAGTTCGTCGGGGCGAGGATCGCGACGGCGTCGAGCACGGCCGAGCGAAGGGCAGAAGGGATGGCGCCGGGGAACGAGCCGGCTGCAGGGAACGGCATGCAGGCATCCTGTCGCCCGCGGCGGCGCAGAGCTCCGCGTCATCCCTCCGCTGTGGAACGTCGGCGCACGCGCGTCGTGTGGAAGGGAGGAGGTTCCGCGGCTACTCCGGCTTGCCTAGCTGCTGGCCGATGAACTGCACGCCGTCGACGCGTTGCTGCCATCCGGTTCCGCGTGGCCACTGGAGCGATCCGGCCGAGGTGAGCACCCAGTAGTAGGGGCTCGCGCCCACAGGACCGAGGGAGGCTCCGGCTGCCGGCCCCGGCTCGACGTCGTTCTCTCCGCCGATGGTCTGAATGTTGACCGTGCTGTCGGAGGTGGAACCCGTCGTCAGCGCACCGATCGTGAGGTCGCTCAGCCAGGCCAGCGAGGTCGCCTTGCCGCCCTCCACCGGTCCGAGATCGATCGGGGTGGCCACACTTTCTGGGCGTCCGTTCGAGGAGCGCACGACGCCGGCGATCATCAGGTCGGTTGAGCTGCTCGTTCGCACGAGCGCGGCAAGCCGCGTTCCATCTCGGGACATCGCCATGGCGATCAGAGACTTCGCGTCGGGCCAGGCCGCGGAGATGGTGAACGCTGCGCCGGTCTGACCGAGCACGATGAAGTCGGACGGCTTCGACGACGTGGCGCTCCAGGCGTAGCCCTGCGGATCCAGCGTGGGCGCGACCCGTCCAGCACGGGTGTCGAAGGTCGAAGGATTGTCGGCGCTCGCTTTCACGAGATAGCTGGCATTCGTTCCAAGAACGACCGCCGATTTGTGGTCCGCCGAGAGCGTGGCGGCGCGAGGCGCGAGCGGCTCGACCTTGGCAGAGACACCGGGAATCTCCGTAACGGTCGTTCCGGAGAGCAGCCCGAATTTGCCGGCGCGGAGCACGAGAGCGTTGGAGTCGACCGACGGGTCTTGGATGGGCGTCGTCGACAGCGGGCTGGGCGAAGGCAGCTGCGCACCCTCGATCGAGATGCGAACATCGGTGATACCCGCGACGGACGAGAGGGACTCCGCGAGCTGGAGCTGCATGCGCGCCAGGGTGGTGGCGCTCACGACGCCCGCCGTGCTGTTGAGATCAACATTGGCCTGCCCGCTCGTGACCGTGACGGAGTCGGACGTGAGCTGCGAGCCCTGTGGGAACGCCGATACGTAGGCTCCTCCGAGCCATGATGCCGGCCCCTGCACCAGTTCCTTGACCACGCGGGTCTGCAGCGAAGCCGGCGAGTCGGGGAACCAGCGTTCGTCGGGCACCAGATAGGCGAGATCGGGACTGAAGAAGTAGAGCGAGTGCGGTGCGAACACGCTCGTGAAGCGCGAGCTGTCGATGACGACGCCGTTCGGCGCCTTCGAGATGCGCCACTCTCCCTTCTCTTTGACGAACGAATACTGCTGTTGGATGCCCGTCGACGACTCGGCGCGCCGGTAGCTGCCGTCGGCGTCGACGAACGCCGTCGGCGTGATCGTGACGGCCTTCTGCGTCGGAGTGATGGTTTCGGAGACCCGCGAGCCGCTGTCGACGGTCACGGAGGCATCCGGATTCCACTTGCCGCCGAAGCTCGTGCTCAGAAAGTCGCGCGCGATCGCGTAGTCGCCCTGAGGAGACACGGCTGCCTGGATGAATCCGCTGAGGATATCGTCCTGCGTCGCGCCGTCCTGCGGCTCGCTCGGCAGGAAGTCGACCTGGCCGAGACTGTCGTTCTGCGAGCTGAGCGTTCCGACCTCTTTCACGGCGCTGGTGCGTGGGATCTGGGCGCACCCGGCGATCAGTGCGATGACGGCGAGCGCGGCAACGGATGCCGCCCCCAGCCGCCCGCGCTGCCAGACGACGCGCACGCCGACGGCCCTCACTCTCTTACCGATCCTCATCGCGACGACACCGTCCCCTCACGTCCCTCTGCGCCGCGACCGTCACCGTGGCCACGGCGGTCCTGCGGGCGACGACCACGAGCCGCATCCCGCTTCTCGCGTGCCCTGTCGCCCCGCCCCTTCGAGCCGCGGGAGCGATCTTCCGTCGCCGGCGTGCCACGCGGCCCGCCGCTGAGCTCGTGACCGACGGCGCGGCCATCGGCGTCGAGCGGGGCATCCTGTGGCGGCAGCGGCACGGGAGAGGTGAGGATCGGCTCGCCGAGCTCCCTTGGCAGAGTGAGCCTGAAGCTCGAACCCGCGCCGGGGCTCGACCAGACGTCGAGCCATCCATCGTGCTGCGTCGCATCTTCGAGCGAGATCGCCAACCCGAGTCCGGTTCCGCCGATCGTGCGCTTGCGCGACGGGTCGGCCCGCCAGAACCTGTCGAACACGTGGTCGACCTCGTGCTCGCTCATGCCGAGGCCGTAGTCGCGCACTGCCAGCGCGACGGCCGACTGGTTGCTGTCGACGACGACCACCACCGGCCGCCCCTCACCGTGCTCGATCGCGTTGCCGAGCAGGTTGCGGAGTACGCGGCGCACCCTGCGGGCATCCATATCGACCTCGAAGTAGCCGCCTGGCGCCTCCAGCCGGAGCTCCGACCCCTTGCTCGCAGCGAGCGGCCTCATGTCTTCGACGGCGTCCTCCGCCAGCCGCACCAGGTTCGTCGGTTCGGGCTCGAGCACGACGGATCCCGCGTCGTATCGGCTGATCTCGAGCAGATCGGAGAGCAGCGTGTCGAACCTGTCGATCTGGGCGTGCAACAGCTCGGCGGTGCGCGCGGTGGCCGCTGGGAAGTCCTCGCGTTGGTCGTAGATGACATCTCCCGCGAGCCGGATGGTGGTGAGCGGAGTGCGCAACTCGTGGGAGACGTCGCTCACGAAGCGCTGCTGCAGTTGGGAGAGGGTGGCGAGCTGGGTGATCTGGCGTTGCAAAGCATCCGCCATGCCATTGAACGATCTGGCCAGTGTCGCGAAGGCGTCTTCGTTGGCGATCGGCATGCGCACCTCGAGATCGCCCTCCGCCAGACGTCGACTGGTCTGCGCCGCGATCCTGATCGGGTTCACCACGAGACGCACCACCAGATAGGTGATCGCCGCGATCAGCAGCAGCAGGGCCAGCCCAGTGACGAGCAGGGTGCGCTGCACGAACAGCAAGGTCTGTTCGGAATCCGACAGGTCGTAGCCGATGTACAACTCGTAGCGGCCGGCCGTCGCCAGCTGCAGTTGCGAGCCGACGACGATGCCGGGGTGCGTCGTGCCGTCCCCGGACGGGAGTGCGACGGACTGGGCGAACACGGCGTGCGGCGACGACTGCACCGCCTTGCGCAGAGACGAGGTGATGACATCCTTGCCCGATCCGAACGTGGAGACGCCGACGGGGGCCGCGGAGTCGATGCCCTGACCAGGCACCCGGAACGAGGCGACCAGCCCTGTCGTCGTGGAGTTCTTCACGTCGCCGAAGACCTGGAGGAACAGGTTGTCGATGGCCTCAGGGTCGGTGGCGTCTGAGGCATCCAGCTTCTTCTGGGCATCCGTCGTCGCCCTCGTCGCGTCGTGATAGGCCTGGTCGAGGCGCGACTGGTAGAGGTCGTTGCCGACGATGAACGACACGAGCAACCCGGCGATGAGCACGGCGGCACCCGTCAGCGCCACCGTGGAGAGCACGGTGCGGAACTGCAGCGACGTGCGCCACAGGTGTGCGAAGCGGCCGGGCCACTCCCGCCACCGTCGCCAGTCGACGCCCAGGAACATCGGGTCAGTGCTCCCGTCAGGGCGTGGCGCCGGCGCGGTAGCCGACACCGCGCACGGTCATCACGATCTTCGGGTTGTCGGGGTCGTCTTCCACCTTCGCCCGAAGCCGCTGCACGTGCACGTTGACGAGTCTCGTGTCGGCCTTGTAGTGGTAGCCCCATACCTGCTCGAGGAGCATCTCCCTCGTGAACACCTGCTGCGGCTTGGCCGCGAGCGCGATGAGCAGGTCGAACTCCAGAGGTGTCAGGTTGATGCGCTCGTCCCCTCGGCGCACCTCGTGCGCCGCCACGTCGATCTCGAGGTCGCCCACCCGCAGGGTCTCGGCCGCGGGCGACGCCGACGCCGGGCGCAGCCGGGTTCGGATGCGGGCGACGAGCTCTTTCGGGTTGAACGGCTTGACCATGTAGTCGTCTGCACCGGACTCGAGGCCCTTGACGACATCCGCCGTGTCGGATTTCGCCGTAAGCATGATGATCGGGATGCCGGACTCGGCCCGAATGCGCGCGCACACCTCGATGCCGTCCATTCCTGGCAGCATCAGGTCGAGCAGCACGAGGTCGGGCTTGCTCGCGTGGAATGCGTCGATCGCGATCGCCCCGTCTGCGCAGAAGCTCGGTTCGAATCCTTCTGTGCGCAACACGATGCCGATCATCTCGGCAAGCGCGGTGTCATCGTCGACGACCAGGATGCGTGCACTCATGACGGTTCGGAGTCCTGATTCTTCTTCAGCGCCCACGGCAGACGACCACGCAGGCGAGACCATGGCACAAGAGTAGTCGACAGGTTCGTGAGGACCCGGCGGGGCACGACCGGGGTGTGTCTTGCCCAGTGTGTCAGGATGGTGCGACCCGGACATCTGCGCCGAAGGATCCCGCGCCGGGCATCGATGACGTTGGACGGCGGAAAGGCAGCGGTGAGCGACAACCTCGGCCAGGACGGCGTCACTCCGCAGCAAGGCACAGACGGCAGCGCAGAGGGCACGCCGCAGTGGGTCGCACCGGAGGCGTGGGGACCGCCTGCAGCACAGGATGCCTGGCAGCAGCCGGTCTGGCAGACGCCCGGTCAGCAGCAGCCAGCGTGGCAGCAACCGCCTTCGTGGCAGAACGGCGCGCACGGTCAGCCGCCTGGAGCCTGGCAGCAGCCGAGCGGGTGGACACCGCCGCCGAAGCCGGGATTGTTCCCTCTGCGCCCCCTTCCCTTCGGCACCCTGCTCGGCACCCCGTTCCGGGTGCTGCGGCACAATCCGCGCGCCACGATCGGCGGATCGCTGCTGGTGCAGCTGATCGCGACGGTTGCGAGCGTGGTGCTGATCGGTGCGACGGCGGCCTTCGCCGTGACGCGCATCGCAGCCGCAGACGGTACGACGGCTGACACCACGCAGGCGATCGCGGCCGGGAGCATCGCCATTTTGATCGCCGCGTTCCTCGTCACCATCGCGATCTCGCTGATCGGAACGGCGCTCGTTCAGGGACTCGTCGCTTCGGAGGTGTCGCACGGCGCGCTCGGCGAGAAGCTGACGCTTCGCGGGCTGTGGCGTGCCACCAGGGGCAGACGCTGGCGGCTGATCGGCTGGACGGTGCTGCTCGCGGCCGCGGGGACGGCATCCGTCGTGCTGGTCGTGGTGGCGGTCGTACTGTCGTCGCTCGCCGGATCTGTGCTGGCTACGGTGTTGTTCTCGGTTCTGGCGGGCCTCGGCCTGATCGTGCTGTGGGTGTGGATCGGCACCAAGACGGCTCTCACGCCGAGCGTGATCATCGTGGAGCGCACCGGCATCATGACCGGCATCGCCCGCTCCTGGCGGCTGACGAACCGATCGTTCTGGCGCACGTTCGGCACGATCGCACTCGTCGTCGTGATCTGCTCGGCGGCCAGTGCCGTGATCAGCGTTCCGCTACAGGTGATCTTCACCATCGTGCTCGCGGTGATCGACCCGACCGGATCGCTGCAGTCGCAGGCGTCGATCACGGTGACGATCGTCTATTACGGCATTTCGCTGATCGTCAGCACCCTGGTCGGCTCGATCACTTCGGTGATCGAATCGGCGGCAACGACGACCATCTACCTCGACCTGCGGATGCGCCGCGAGGGTCTCGACGCGGACCTGCGGCGTACTGTCGACGATCGTGCTGCCGGCCGACAGGATGCTTCCGACCCGTTCGCGACGCCGCGACACGATGCCGCAGCATGGCAGGCCCCAGCACCGGCATGGGGCGGAGTTCCCCCGTATCGGGGAGCGCCGTGACCTCGTTCCACCCGATTCTCTCCGGCGTGCGGCTCGCCGCACCACCCCTGACGCCCGACGGACCGACAGCGCAGCACTGGCTGCATCAGGAGCTCGCAAAGCCCGAATATCAGGCGGCGAAGCCGACCTGGTTCGATCGGCTGGCACAGCAGATCTCCGACTGGTTCTCTTCGCTCGGATTCCACGTGGGAAGCGGCGCAGGCTGGATCATCGCCGCCGTCGGCATCGCGCTCGTGGCAGCGCTGATCATCGGCGCCTTCGCGATCTTCGGTCTGCCGAGGCTGAGGCGACGACGCACGGCAGCCGTGCTCTTCGACGATGACGACCCCCGCGGTGTGCAGGAGCTGCGTCGGGATGCCGCTGCCTCCGCACGCGACGGCCGTTACGACGCCGCGGTGCTCGACCTTTTTCGCGCGATCTCGCGCGCCCTCGCCGAACGCACGATCGTGATCGTTCTGCCTGGGACCACGGCTCAGGAGGTCGCAGTGCTCGCCGCCGTCGCGATGCCGGAGTTCGCGGGCCGGCTGCACGAGTCCGCCCTGCTCTTCGACGGCGTTCGCTACCTCGGCCGCGCGGCCGGCCCTGAGGACTACGCAGGGCTGAAGTCGCTCGACGACGATCTGCGCGCCGCGCGACCCAGGCTCGATGGCCTGATCGTGGACGCAATGAGCCTCGATGCTCTGAGCCTCGATGCGACCTCGTCGACCGCCGACCCGATCGGATCGGGCCGGGCGCGATGACGACAACGGTCCCTCGTGCGCCGCTCACGCGGACACCTCGGCAGAGTCTGCGTCGCGCCCGAGGTTGGTTGGTGCTGGTCGCCGTGCTCGTGGTGGGAGCCGCCATCGCGCTGGCTGTGCAGTTGTCGCTGGCGACGTCATCCGCCGATCCGATGGGCGCGAACAATCCGGGTCAGCACGGCGGGCAGGCGCTAGCCCGCGTGTTGCAGCAGCACGGAGTCGACGTGCGAACGGCGAGCACGCTGCAGGAGGCACGACGGGCGGCATCCGTCCCCGACCGCACCACCGTGATGCTCTTCGACCCGAACGGGCTGTTGGATGCCGGTCAGCTGCAATCCGTGCTCGCGCTCGGGTCGGACGTGGTCGCCGTCGGCCCGGGGTTCCAGACCCTCTCCACGATCGCACCCGACATCCACCAGGCAGGCAACGCGACGGCGACGACGTCCGACCGTCCGTCGTGCAGTCTGGTCGTCGCCCAGGACGCGGGACGGGTGTCGGGCGTGCACGACGCCTACCGTGCCAGCGGTGATGCGACGCCGTGCTTCAAAGTGGGCTCGGCGTTCGCGCTCGCACAGACCATCAACGCCGGCGATTCCGTCACCGTCGCCGGTCCGCAGCTCTTCGACAACGCGCACGTCGGCCAGGCAGGCAATGCGGCACTGGCCATCGGCCTGCTGGGAGGCAACAGCACGCTCGTCTGGTACCTGCCTTCGCAGGCTGACGTGCAGGCATCCGGACCGCCGACACTCGCCGAGATCACCCCTGGATGGCTGACGCCGGCGATTCTGCTGCTGATCGCGGTGGTGGTCGCTGCCGCCGTGTGGAGCGGACGTCGCTTCGGACCACTCGTGATCGAAGACCTCCCCGTCGTCGTGCGCGCTGGCGAGACGATGCACGGCAGGGCCAGGCTGTACCGCCGGGCAGCGGCGAGAACCCACGCGCTCGACGCGCTGCGCCTCGGAGCGCTGCACCGCATCGGCACTCTCTGCGGGCTCCCACCATCGACGCACGTCGATCAGATCGTGGCTTCGGCCGCAGCGCTCACGGAGCGACCTGTTCAGCAGGTGCGCGACCTGCTGCTCGATGAGACGCCGGTGACGGATGCCTCCCTGCGCGCCTCGGCATCCGCACTGCGCGACCTCGAAGTCGACGTGAGGCGTGCCGTCGCGGGTGGACGCCCGCGTGGCAGCGGCGCACCACTGCACTGAACGTGACGACAAGCGAAGAAGAAGGAGTAGACAGCGATGACCGATCCGAGCAGTGCTGATCCAACCAACACGTTGCCGGCCGGAGAGCAGGAGACCGCGGCCGACCGTGACGCGTTCCGGCGAGTGCGCGTCGAGGTCGCGAAGGCGGTCGTCGGGCAGGACGGCGCGGTCACCGGTCTGCTGGTCACCCTTCTCACCGGCGGCCACGCGCTGCTCGAGGGCGTGCCTGGCGTGGCGAAGACCCTGCTCGTGCGAGCCCTCAGCGCCGCCCTCACGCTGGACACCAAGCGCGTGCAGTTCACGCCGGACCTGATGCCCGGCGACATCACGGGATCTGTGGTCTACGACGCACGGTCGGCGGAGTTCGTCTTCCGGCACGGACCGGTGTTCACGAACATCCTGCTCGCCGACGAGATCAACCGAACGCCTCCCAAGACGCAGGCCGCGCTGCTGGAGGCGATGGAGGAGCGGCAGGTCAGCGCCGACGGCGAGACGATCGCGCTGCCCGATCCGTTCCTGGTCGCCGCGACCCAGAACCCGATCGAATACGAGGGCACCTACACGCTGCCCGAAGCCCAGCTCGACCGGTTCCTGCTGAAGATCGTGCTCGACGTTCCCGATCGCGACGCCGAGTTCGAGGTGCTGCGCAGGCACTCGGAGGGATTCGACCCGCGCGCACTGCAGAAGGCGGGCGTTCGTCCGGTGCTCGATGCCGCGGGCATCCTGCGCGCACGTGACGAGGTTCGCGCCGTCGGCGCCCGACCGGACCTGCTGGCCTACATCGTCGACCTCGCAAGGGCGACCAGGCAGAGTCCGTCAGTTCGGCTCGGGGTGAGCCCGCGCGGTGCGACAGCCCTGCTGGCCGCCGCGAAGGCGTACGCGTGGCTCGGCGGCTACGACGCGATCACGCCCGACCACGTGCAGGCGATGGCACATCCCGCCTGGCGGCACCGCCTGCAGCTGCAGCCGGAAGCGGAGCTGGAGGGTGTCTCGGCCGACGGCATTCTGCGCTCCGTGCTGCAGCAGGTGCAGGTTCCCCTCTAGGGGGCGCGTTGGCCATCAGCGGGCGTTTCGTCGCCCTTCTCGCAGTCGGCCTGGTGCCGGTCGTCGTGTTCGGTGCGACCAGCCCCGGCGCCTACGTCGCGCTCGCGTGCTGGCTGGTGTTCGCGTGCGCGCTGGGCGTCATCGACCTGGTGGCGGCATCCTCTCCTCGCACGGTGCTGATCGGGCGGATGCTCCCCTCTCGCGTGCGCCTCGGCGAGACGGTGGCCGCCGGCGTCATCGTGACGAACACCTCGCGTCGCAGGCTCCACGGCACCCTGCGCGACGGCTGGCAGCCCTCAGCGGGGGCGACACCGTCGCGGTCGCCGTTCGACATCCCGGCCGGCGAACGCAGGATGCTCACCCTCGCGCTGACTCCCACCCGGCGCGGCACACGGCGCACTCGCTTCGTAGTACTCCGCTCTCGCGGTCCGCTCGGCCTGTGGTCTCGTCAGGTCGCCCTCGAGGCACCGGGCGCGCTACGGGTTCTCCCGCCGTTCCACTCGCGAAAGCACCTGCCGTCGCGACTGGCCCGACTGCGCGAGTTGGACGGGTCGACGCCCGTCATGGTGCGAGGGCAGGGCACGGAGTTCGATTCGCTACGCGAGTACGTCGCCGGCGACGACGTACGTTCGATCGACTGGCGGGCCACGGCGCGCAGCTCGGCGTCGGTGCACGACGGCTCAGGCATCATGGTGCGCACCTGGCGGCCGGAACGCGATCGTCGCGTCGTGATCGTGATCGACAGCGGACGCACCTCCGCCGCCCGCATCGGGGATGAACCCCGCATCGACACCTCATTCGAGTCCGCCCTGCTGCTGGCGGCACTGGCCGATCACGGCGGCGACCGCGTCGACGTGATCGCGTTCGACCGGCGCGTGCGCGCACGGGTCGTCGGCGCGAAGGGCGCCGACCTGCTCTCCCGCATGGTGACGTCGCTGGCCGACGTGCAACCCCAGCTGATCGAGGCGGACTGGACGGCCGTGCCCTCCCAGGTGCGAGCGATCACCCATCGCAGGGCGCTCGTCGTGCTGCTGACGGATGCCTCGACGCCCGGCTCGTCTGCCGGCCTGCTCGCCGCGCTCCCCCAGCTGACGCGCTCGCACACGGTCG
>DASZMW010000164.1:0-8873 GCA_035551735.1 Humibacter sp.
AGGCGCAGAACTCGGGCCAGCCCGAAGGCCGCCAAGGCCCTGATGCCCGAACGAAAGGGAAACCGACAGGTGATCGCACACCTCAGCATTCCTAGCCCTCCGATCTCCTGGCAGTCCATCCCGATCAACCTCTTCGGACTCGATGGGGCGCCTCGCACCTACGCGCTGATCATCCTGGTCGGCATCATCGTCGCCGCGATCTGGACCTCACGCCGCTTGACCAGGCGCGGCGGAGAGCCGGGCGTCGTCATCGACTTCCTGATCTGGGCTGTCGTGCTCGGCCTGATCGGGGCGCGCCTGTACCACGTGTTCACCCACCCCGAGGACTACTTCTACCCGGGCGCGAATCTGTGGAACGTGTTCGCCATCTGGGAGGGCGGCAACGCGATCTTCGGCTCGTTGATCGGCGGCGCGGTCGGCGTGTTCATCGCCAGCAAGCAGACCGGCGTGCGATTCTTTTCCTTCGCTGACGCCATCGCGCCCTGCCTGCTCCTTGCCCAGGCGATCGGTCGTCTCGGCAACTACGTGAACCACGAGCTCTACGGCCTGCCGACCAACCTGCCGTGGGGCCTGCAGATCGAGAGCACCAACGCGGCATACCCGACCGGGCTGCCGGACGGCACGGTGTTCCAGCCACTGTTCCTGTACGAGATCATCTGGAACGTCGTCGGCGTGATCGTGCTGCTCGCCCTCGAGAAGCGCTTCCAGTGGCGCTGGGGCAAGATGTTCGCCGGTTACCTGATGTGGTACGGCCTCGGCCGTAGCTACCTCGAGTCCATCCGCATCGACCCGAGCGAGTACTCCTTCCTCAGCATCCCGTTCAATGTGTGGGCGGCGTTCCTCGCCTTCGTCCTCGGCCTCGTGATCTTCATCGTGCAGTCCCGCAGGCACCCCGGTCTGGAGACCAACGTGTACCTGCCTGGCCGCGAGTGGGGCAGAGACGACGCTGCGGTAGACTCGTTCGACACCGATTCGGATGACGAAGACGACGAAGAAGACGACGCCTCAGTCGACGACGAATCAGGTGAAGCCAAGGCCGCAGCCACAAGCTCTGCCAGCTGAACCACCCTCACGGCAACCCCGGCAGTTCACATCGCGCGTCTCACAGCACTGTGCCTGATCGCACAGCTGACGACACCGAAAGCTTTCCCTGTCCACGGGCCGACGTCGTCCCTCCCCTGATTGATGTGAGGACGGTATCCATGGCCGAGAAGCCTCCGTTTTCCCGGTTCAGCTCCGTGCCGGAAGCGCAGGGTCTCTACGACCCGCGCTTCGAACGCGACGCCTGCGGACTCGCCATGGTGACGACGCTGCGCGGAACGGCCGGACACGACATCATCGTGAACGCACTCGACGCCCTGCGTCATCTCGAGCACCGCGGTGCTGTCGGATCGGATGCCGGCACGGGCGACGGCGCAGGCATCCTGACGCAGATCCCTGATGCGTTCCTGCGAGCCGTGGCCGGCTTCGCACTCCCCGCCATGGGCCGCTATGCGGTCGGCAACGCGTTCCTTCCGCTTGACGACGACGATCGCGTCGCCGTCAAGGCGGTCATCGACGGCATCGCCGCCGAAGAGGGCCTCGACGTTCTCGGCTGGCGTGAGGTGCCCGTGCGGCCAGATGAGATCGGAACGCTGGCTCGCGACGCCATGCCGGCGATCGAGCAGCTCTACGTCGCCAGTGCACGCACGACCGAGAAGGGCACACCGCTTGCCGGGATCGCCCTCGACCGGCTAACGTTCCGGCTGCGCAAGCGCGTCGAGCGCGAGCTCGACGTCTACTTCGCATCGCTGTCCAGCCGCACGATGGTCTACAAAGGCATGGTGACCACGCTCCAGTTGGAGCCGTTCTACCCCGACCTGTCCGACGAGCGCTTCGCGTCCAAGTTGGCGCTGGTGCACTCGCGGTATTCCACGAACACGTTCCCGTCCTGGCCGCTCGCCCAGCCCTTCCGCATGATCGCGCACAACGGCGAGATCAATACCGTTCAGGGCAACCGCAACTGGATGCGCGCACGCCAGTCACAGCTCGAAAGCGAGCTCCTCGGCGACCTGAAGCCGCTCTACCCGATCGTCACGCCGGGCGCGAGCGACTCCGCGTCGTTCGACGAGGTCGTGGAACTCCTCACGCTGAGCGGTCGTTCGCTGCCCCACGCGATCATGATGATGGTGCCGGAGGCGTGGGAGAAGCAGACCGAGATCGACCCGGCCCGTCGCGCGTTCTACGAGTACCACTCCATGCTCATGGAGCCGTGGGACGGACCGGCTGCCCTGGTGTTCACAGACGGATCGCTCGTCGGCGCCACGCTGGACCGCAACGGGCTGCGCCCGGGACGCTACCTGATCACGGACGACGGCCTCGTCATCCTGGGCAGTGAGATCGGTGTGCTCGACATCGACCCGAGCCGCGTGGTGCGCAAGGGCCGGCTGCGGCCGGGAAGGATGTTCCTGGTCGACACGGTCGACGGCCGCCTGATCGAAGACGACGAGATCAAGGCATCCCTTTCAGGAGCCGAGCCGTATGCGGAGTGGCTGGATGCCGGTCGCATCCACCTCAAGGATCTTCCGGAGCGCGAGCACATCGTGCACACCCCGGCGTCCGTCACACGCAGGCAGCGCACCTTCGGGTACACCGAAGAAGAGGTGCGCATCCTGCTCGCACCCATGGCGAAGGCCGGCGCTGAGCCGCTCGGGGCCATGGGCTCCGACACTCCGATCGCCGTGCTCTCGGACCGCCCGAGGCTGCTCTTCGACTATTTCACGCAGCAGTTCGCCCAGGTGACGAACCCGCCTCTGGACTCGATCCGCGAAGAGGTCGTGACGTCGCTGAGCCTCGGTCTGGGCCCGGAGCTCAACCTGCTCGACGCGAGCCCCGAGCACACCAGCCAGGTCGTCCTCGATTTTCCTGTGATCGACAACGACGAGCTGGCGAAGATCCAGCACATCGACACGTCGCCCGTGAGCAACACAACGGTGACGCTTCGCGGTCTGTATCGCGTCGAGGCCGGCGACGACTCCCTCGAGCGCCGTCTCGATGAGCTGTGTGCCGAGGCCGACGAGGCGATCGCCGGCGGGGCGAAGTTCCTCGTGCTCAGCGACCGCGACTCGACGAGCGATCTCGCGCCCATCCCTTCGATGCTCATGCTCGCCGCCGTGCACCACCACCTGATCCGTACCGAGAACCGTCTCAAGGTCGGTCTCATCGTCGAGGCCGGCGACGTACGCGAGGTGCATCACGTCGCACTGCTGATCGGCTACGGCGCGAGCGCCGTGAACCCGTACCTCGCGATGGAGACCTGCGAGGACCTGGTGCGCAGCGGCATGCTCACCGGCATCACGGGCGACAAGGCTGTCAAGAACCTGATCAAGGCGCTCGGCAAGGGCGTGCTCAAGATCATGTCGAAGATGGGCATCTCCACGGTGTCGTCCTACGCGGGCGCCCAGGCCTTCGAAGCCGTCGGCCTCTCACAGGAGTTCGTCGACAAGTACTTCACGGGAACGGTCTCGAAGCTCGGCGGCGTAGGGATCGACGTCATCTCGGCCGAGAACCTCGCACGCCACCACTCCGCGTACCCCGAAGAGAGCGCGGTGCTGGCCCACGAGCGCATGGTCACCGGAGGCGAATACCAGTGGCGGCACGACGGTGCACCGCACCTGTTCAACCCCGACACCGTCTTCCGGCTGCAGCATTCGACACGTACCCGCCGGTTCGACATCTTCCGCCAGTACACGAAGCTCATCGACGACCAGACCGAGCAGCTCATGACGCTGCGAGGAATGTTCACGCTGCGTACCGGCATCCGCCCGCCCGTGCCTCTCGACGAGGTCGAGCCCGTCTCCGAGATCGTGAAGCGGTTCTCAACCGGCGCGATGAGCTACGGCTCCATCTCGCGCGAGGCACACGAGACGCTCGCGATCGCCATGAACCGGCTCGGCGGCAAGTCCAACACGGGAGAGGGCGGCGAAGACATCGACCGGCTGCTCGATCCGGAACGCCGCAGCGCGGTCAAGCAGGTCGCGTCCGGCCGCTTCGGCGTCACGAGCATGTATCTGACGCACGCGACAGATCTTCAGATCAAGCTCGCGCAGGGGGCCAAACCAGGCGAAGGCGGCCAGCTTCCGCCCACCAAGGTGTACCCGTGGGTCGCGCGCACCAGGCACGCGACGGCGGGCGTCGGGCTGATCTCACCACCCCCGCATCACGACATCTACTCGATCGAAGATCTCAAGCAGCTCATCTACGACCTGAAGCGCGCGAACCCTGATGCCAGGGTGCACGTCAAGCTCGTGAGCGAGACCGGCATCGGTGCGGTCGCCGCAGGAACGGCCAAGGCACTCGCCGACGTGATCCTGGTCTCCGGCCACGACGGTGGAACGGGTGCCAGCCCGCTGAACTCGCTCAAGCACGCCGGAACGCCGTGGGAGCTCGGGCTCGCCGAGACGCAGCAGACGCTGATGCTGAACGGCATGCGCGATCGCGTCGTCGTGCAGGTGGACGGCCAGCTGAAGACGGGTCGCGATGTGATCGTCGGCGCCCTGCTCGGTGCCGAGGAGTTCGGTTTCGCCACCGCTCCGCTCGTCGTCTCCGGTTGCGTCATGATGCGCGTCTGCCACCTCGACACCTGCCCGGTGGGCGTCGCGACGCAGAACCCCGTGTTGCGCAGCCGGTTCACCGGCAAGCCGGAGTTCGTCGTGAACTTCTTCGAGTTCATCGCCGCCGAGGTGCGCGAGTACCTCGCAGCACTGGGCTTCCGCACGATCGAGGAGGCCGTCGGCCGCGTCGACGCTCTCGACGTCGAGCGGGCGATCGACCACTGGAAGGCATCCGGTCTCGACCTGACGCCCGTGCTGCACGGGCCGCAGTTCGGCGAGGATGCCCCGCGCAGCAACCACCGCAAGCAGAACCACGAGATCGACAAGCACTTCGACAACCGGCTCATCTCCGAGGCTGCGGACGTGCTGCAGCACGGCGGGCACGTCGAGCTGTCGTTGCCGATCCGCAACACGGAGCGCGCGGTCGGCACGCTGCTCGGACACGAGGTCACGGTGCGTCACGGCGAGCACGGCCTGCCTGCAGGGTCGATCGACGTGACGCTGACCGGTTCAGCCGGCCAGTCGCTCGGAGCGTTCCTGCCAGGCGGTATCACGTTGCGCCTGGAGGGCGACTCGAACGACTACGTCGGCAAGGGTCTCTCCGGCGGACGCATCGTGGTGCGCCCCGACCGGGCGAGCGTATTCCCCGCTGAACGCAACGTCATCGCCGGCAACGTGATCGGCTACGGCGCGACGCAGGGCAGCATGTTCATCCGCGGCATCGTGGGGGAGCGGTTCCTGGTTCGCAACTCCGGCGCGACGGCGGTCGTCGAAGGGGTCGGCGACCACGCCCTCGAGTATATGACGGGCGGTCTCGCGCTCATCCTGGGCGCGACGGGACGCAACCTCGGTGCGGGTATGTCAGGCGGCACCGCCTACGTGCTCGACCTGCGCGAGGAGCGGATGAATCGCGAGGCACTCGCCGCCGGCGAGCTCGAACTCCTTCCGCTCGGCAGCGGCGACATCGAGATCGTCCGCGACCTGCTGGAGCAGCACGTCGCTGAGACCGATTCCGCGGTGGCCGCTCGGCTGCTCGGCGACCTTGAAGCGGCATCCGCACGCTTCACCAAGGTGTTGCCGCGCGACTACGCTGCGGTGCTCGAAACACGCAAGAACGCCGTCGATGAGGGGCTCGACCCCGACGGAGACGTCGTCTGGAACCGGATTCTGGAGGTGACCGGTGGGTGATCCGAAGGGCTTCCTGAAGGTCACGGAGCGCGAGGTGCCCAAGCGGCGCCCGGTCTCCGTGCGCCTGATGGACTGGAAAGAGGTCTACGAGGGCGGCGACCCTGCACAGTTGAGCCGTCAGGCCGGACGCTGCATGGACTGCGGCATCCCGTTCTGTCACAAGGGATGCCCGCTGGGCAACCTGATTCCGGAGTGGAACGACCTGATGTGGCGCGGCGAAGGCCGCCAGGCGATCGAGCGGTTGCACGCCACGAACAACTTCCCGGAGTTCACCGGGCGCCTGTGCCCTGCCCCCTGCGAGGACTCCTGCGTGCTCGGCATCAGCCAGCCGCCTGTGACCATCAAGCAGGTGGAGCAGACCATCATCGATCAGGCGTGGTCGAACGGCTGGGTGCAGCCGCACCCGCCGCAGCGCCTCACTGGCAAGACGGTCGCCGTCGTCGGTTCCGGCCCTGCTGGTCTCGCTGCCGCCCAGCAGCTCACGCGAGCCGGCCACACCGTGGCCGTGTACGAGCGCGACGACCGGATCGGCGGCCTGCTGCGGTACGGCATCCCGGACTTCAAGATGGAGAAGAAGCACATCGAGGCACGCCTCGCGCAGATGACGGCCGAGGGAACGAGATTCCGCGCGGGCGTCGACATCGGCGTGGATGTCTCGTGGCCGGACCTCAAGGCGCGCTACGACGCCGTCGTGGTCGCCACCGGCGCCATGGTGCCGCGTGACCTGCCTATTCCGGGTCGAGACCACGCCGGCGTGCACTACGCCATGGAGTACCTGGTGCAGCAGAACCGGGTCGGAGCCGGCGACTCGGTGCCGACGCAGATCACCGCAGAGGGCAAGCACGTCGTCGTTCTCGGCGGCGGGGACACCGGCGCGGACTGCATCGGCACGGCGCACCGTCAGAAGGCGGCATCCGTGACCAACCTGGCGATCGGCACTCAGCCGCCGTCGGAGCGTCCGGAGCACCAGCCGTGGCCGACGACACCGAACCTGTTCGAGATGCAGAGCGCGCACGAAGAGGGCGGAAAGCGGGAGTTCCTCGCCTCGACCGTCGAGTTCGTCGGAAACGAGGTCGGCGAGGTCGTCGCGATCCGCGTGGCCGAGACCGAGTACCTCGACGGGCGTCGCGTACCGAAAGCCGGCACCGAGCGTGAGATCCCCGCCGATCTCGTGCTGTTGGCACTCGGATTCACCGGGCCGGAGCAGGGTACGCTGTCCAGCCAGCTCGAGCTGCCGTTCGACGACCGCGGCACCGTGTCGCGCGACGGCGACTACCAGACGACCGAGGCCGGCGTGTTCGTCGCCGGCGACGCGGGTCGCGGTCAGTCGCTCATCGTCTGGGCCATCGCTGAGGGCCGCGCTGCGGCTGCGGCAGTTGACCGCTATCTTGAAGGAGAGACCCACCTCCCATCGCCCGTCAGGCCGACCGACCGCGGGATCTCGATCTAACGCTCGTGCAACGGGCATCGTCACGATGCCGATCACGTGTGCACGCGCAAGCAACCATGGAGTACGAAGAAAAAGCATGAGACGAGCCAAGATCGTCGCCACGCTGGGCCCAGCAACGTCCAGCTACGAAAACATCCGAGCCATCATCGATGCAGGCGTCGACGTCGCCCGCATGAACCTGAGTCACGGCAGCTACGACGTCCACGAGGCGGTCTACGCCAACGTGCGTCGAGCGGCGGATGACTCCGGCCGCGACGTCGCCGTCATGGTCGACCTGCAAGGCCCCAAGATCCGCCTCGGCAAGTTCGAGGGCGGCCCCTACGACCTCGCAGAGGGCGACATCTTCACGATCACCACCGAGGACATCCTCGGCAACAAGGAGATCTCGTCGACCACGTTCAAGGGCCTGCCGAATGACGTGAAGGCAGGCGATCCGCTGCTGATCGACGACGGCAAGGTCACACTGCGCGTGCTGGAGACCGATGGCGTGCGGGTGAAGACCCGGGTAATCGTCCCTGGTCCGGTGTCGAACAACAAGGGCATCAACCTTCCCGGCGTCGCGGTCAACGTTCCGGCGCTCAGCGCCAAGGACGAGGCCGACCTGCGCTGGGGTCTGAAGCTCGGGGCTGACTACATCGCCCTGTCGTTCGTGCGCGACGCCTCCGACATCGACCGCGTGCACGAGATCATGGACGAAGAGGGCCGCCGCGTTCCGGTCATCGCCAAGATCGAGAAGCCGCAAGCCGTCGACGCCCTCGAGGAGATCGTCGACGCCTTCGACTCCATCATGGTCGCCAGGGGCGATCTGGGCGTCGAGTTGCCGCTCGAAGCCGTGCCGATCGTGCAGAAGCGCGCTGTGGAGATCGCCAGGCGCATGGCCAAGCCGGTCATCGTCGCAACCCAGGTGCTCGAGTCGATGATCACGAGCCCGCGTCCGACACGCGCCGAGGCATCCGACTGCGCCAACGCGGTGCTCGACGGAACGGATGCCGTCATGCTGTCCGGCGAGACGAGCGTCGGCGAGTACCCGGTCCTCACCGTGCAGACCATGGCGCGCATCATCGAGTCGACGGAGGACCACGGCCTCGACCGCATCCTTCCGCTCGGCACGAAGCCGCGCACACAGGGCGGTGCCATCACGCTCGCCGCCGCCGAGATCGCCGACTTCGTCGACGCGAAGTATCTGTGCGTCTTCACCGAGTCCGGTGACTCGGCGCGCCGCATGGCGCGGCTGCGCTCGAAGATCCCGATGAAGGCGTTCACGACCAGCGAGGCCATCCGCCGTCGCCTGTCGCTCACGTGGGGCATCGAGGCGTTCCTCGTCGACCGCGTGACGCACACCGACCAGATGATGGGCCAGGTCGACGACGTGATGATCGGCCAGGGTCTGGCGGAGGTCGGGGACAAGGTCGTCGTCATCTCCGGCTCACCTCCCGGAATCTCCGGTTCGACGAACGACGTGCGCGTGCACGTCGTCGGCGATGTGCACAACGAGGCGGCTCCGGCCTACGCCGCGTTGAAATAACGTTCGGTCTCGGCCTGTCCGTTCACTCGGGCAGGCCGAGCAGCCTGCGCACCTCGGCGTCGCTCGTCTGGGTGAAGTCGCTGTACCACTGGCCGATCGCCATGAATCGCTTCGGTCT
>DASZMW010000165.1:0-6454 GCA_035551735.1 Humibacter sp.
GTCGTGGGGTTTGCTCGCTGCGTCTGTCGTGCTGCTGGTCTGCGCGTTCGCGGTGCAGCGCAGGCTCGCCGTGCAGGTGGCTGCGCATCGTGCCGCGAGCCGGGAGCGCATCCGCACCGTGCGGTCGAATCCCGAACTCTACGATCACGCCATGCACGCCGAGCCCGTGCAGCTGCCGGAGGAGCAGACGGATGTGCGCTGGCAGCCTCAGCCGCTGCCCAAGCCCATGTACCAGTCGCCGGGCTCGCGCGCTGCCGCTGCCATGGCATCCGTCGACGCGGCGGTGGCACTGCGCCGCGCGGCCGTGCGGGCGGAGCTCGAAGAACGTGCGGCACGGATCGCCGCAGCACAGGTGCCAACGCTGCCAACACGCACCGAGGTTGCACAGGCATCCGCTGCGGCGGAACCCGAGCGGGTCGCACCGCCGAGCAGGTACGCGCGCATGGGCGTCGTCGGCGACATGCAGAGCGAGCACATCGACCTCGACGAGGCGTTGCGTCGTCGTCGCGCCGCCGGCTGACGTGAGGCTCATTCTCGTGAGCGGGCGGCGAGTGTAGCCTCGCGCCATGGGCACCCTTGCTGAACCCGAAATCGCCCGCCGACGTGATGCGCTGGAGCGCACGGCCGAGCCGTGGAGGCCACGCTCTCTCGCTGCGGCGTTCGACGACGCGGCGGCGAAGCATCCCGACCGCCCGTACGTGATCACGGATGCCGTGACCCACACCTATGCGGAGGTCGCGGAACGCTCGCGTCGCCTCGCGGCCGGCCTGCTGGAACTCGGCATCGAGCCCGGCGACCGGGTTGCTCTGCTGATGGACAACCGTGCGGACTACCCGATCGTCAAGTTCGCGATCGCACGCATCGGCGCGGTGGCCGTCGCACTGAACTACTCGTATCGCGGCGACGAAATCGTGCAGCGGCTACGGCAGGCGGGTGCGCGCGCGCTGATCAGCATCGACAGGTCGGTGGCCACCGACTTCCTCGCCGTGTTCGATGAGCGCTTCCCCGACTGGGAGAGCGAGGTGCGCAGCGCCGAGGTGCCGTCGCTGCGCTCGATCGTGCTCGCCGAGTCCGGATGGCGGTCGGGAGCGCTGACGGTGCCCGGACTATCGCGTCAGCGGAACGACGAGGCGGTGCGGAGGGCGACCGGTGGCATCCTCGCCGATGCGGTCGCCGACATCGTCTTCACGTCGGGCACCACCGGGCACGCGCTCGGTGCGGAACTCACCCACGACATGCTGCTGCGCAGTGCATACGGCTCGGCATACACCCGGGCCTTCGACGACGGCTGGCGCATCGGCTTCGCACTGCCCCTGTATCACGTCTTCGGCTACGTGGAAGGGATGCTCGCAGCGATGTTCGCGGGCGGCGCGATCGTGCCGCAACGCGTCTTCAACCCGCGCTCCGCTCTCGAGCAGATTCAGGAGCACGCCATCAACGAGGTGCTGTTCGTTCCAACGATGACGGTCGCCGTCGTCGACCAGGCGGTGAAGGGCGACTTCGACCTCAGGAGCCTGCAGTCGGTTTTCTCGGCGGCCGCGCCAGCGCCGGTGTGGCTGTGGAATCGGGTGATGAGCGACTTGAACCCGCAGATGATCTTCACCGGATACGGCCAGACGGAGGTGTCGGCGGCGACCGCGCTGACGTTGCCAGGTGACTCCGTCGAGCTCGTCGCGAACGTGGTCGGCACACCGAAGCTGGGCGGTGCGGCCGCCGTGGGCACGGGGGTGCCTGATGGCCGGCTCGCGGAGTACCGCACGATCGATCCGTTCGACGGGCACGTGCTCGAGCGCGGCGAACCAGGCGAGCTTGCGGTGCGGGGACCGCAGGTGACGCGTGGGTACATCGGGGACCCGGCGGAGACATCCGCGTCGATCGACGCCGAAGGATGGCTGCGCACCGGTGACCTCGGCTTCGTCGACGACGACGGATATCTGCACCTCAGCGGCCGTAGCAGGGAGCTCTTCAAGGTGGGCGGCGAGCTGGTGGCGCCGGTCGAGGTCGAGCTCGTGCTGAGCGGTGCGCCCGGTGTGAGCCAGGCGTTCGTCGCAGGCATCCCCGACGAGCGCTACGGCGAGGTCGGCTGGGCGTGGATCGTGGCGAGCGAGGATGCCGTGCTCGACGAACGCGAAGTGCTCGCACACGCGCGTGCCCATCTCGCCCCGTTCAAGGTGCCGAGAGGCATCACGGTGCTCACCGCGGAGGAGCTGCCGATGACGACGACGGGGAAGATTCAGAAGTACCTGTTGGTGCAGCGGATCACCGGATGAGGGGGCGTCCCGATTCCGGCTCGAGGTAGCCGGCGTGCTAAAGTCTCATACGCACTTGGGGCTATGGCGCAGTTGGTAGCGCGTCTCGTTCGCAATGAGAAGGTCCGGGGTTCGAATCCCCGTAGCTCCACCGAAAACCCCCGTATTTCCTCGGAAGTACGGGGGTTTCTTCATGCCGGAGCCTCACTTGTCGACGAGCGTGATCTCGAAGTCGTAGAGGTCGGGCCGATAGCAGTGACGGCCGTACTCGACCGCCCGGCCGTTGTTGTCGTATGCGGTTCGCTCCATGGTGAGCACCGCTCCATGGTCCTTGATGCCGAGGAGTCGGCTCTCCTTCGAGGTCGCCGCTCTGGCGCCGATACGCTGCTGGGCCACGCTGATGAGTGTCCCGCGCGCACGCATGAGCTGATAGAGGCCGCGTCTGGTCAGGTCGTCCTCTGAGAAGTCCGCATAGTCACCCGGCAAGAAGTTCTCGAGCACAGCAAGAGGCACCCCGTCGGTGAGGCGCAGACGAAGCACGTGCAGCACGGAAGACAGCGGTGGGATCGACAGCACGTCGGCCACGTGGTCGTCGGCATCGACGATGCGGCGCGACAACAACGTGGTCTGCGGATGCTTGTCGCTGCGTTCGAGGTCGTCGTACAGGCTGGTCAACTCGACCTTGCGGGTGACGGGGCGACGCACCACCTGCGTGCCGATCCCGCGCCGTCGAACCAGCAAGCCCTTGTCCACGAGGTCTTGCATGGCTCGTCGAACTGTCGGACGCGACAGGCCGAACCGCTCACCGAGCGCTATCTCGTTCTCGAGCCGAGCACCGGGCGGCAGCAGGCCATCGCTGATGGCCTGCTCGATCCGCTGAGCCACTTGGAAGTACAGCGGTATCGGGCCGGATCGGTCGATGTCCATGAACAGCTCAGGCGGCAGCTGCGTCTGTTCGGCCGTGTCTTGTGACATTCCTGCTCCGCACTGACATTCGTTGATCTATGTAAAGAGGTTACGTCATGTTAGTTTGATAGTACAAAGTCGAAGGCGCCGAGGTGCTTCGACGACCGAAGAGAAGGTGACGACGCCATGACGGAACCGGGTGCGAGCGCCCCGTTCGATCTGATCACGATCGGCCGAATCGGCGTCGACATCTATCCGCTGCAAGACGGGGTCGGACTCGAAGACGTCGAGACGTTCGGCAAGTTCTTGGGCGGCAGCGCGACGAACGTCTCGATCGCCGCCGCCCGGCATGGCCTGCGCAGCGCCGTCGTCACGGCGACCGGAGACGACCCGTTCGGCCGCTACGCGCATCGGGAGCTGCGTCGACTCGGCGTCGACGACAGGTTCGTGAGCACGGTGGAGACCCTGAACACGCCGGTCACCTTCTGCGAGATCTTTCCCCCTGACGACTTTCCGCTCTACTTCTATCGCGATCCGATCGCGCCGGATCTCACTCTCACGGAGAAGGACTTGGATCTCGACGAGATCACCAGCGCGCGCATCTTCTGGGCCACCGTGACGGGACTGTCGCGCGAGCCCAGCCGCACCACTCATCACGTGGCATGGCAAGCTCGGGCGAAGGCTCCGCTGACCGTGCTCGACCTCGACTACCGGCCGATGTTCTGGTCGTCGCAGGAGGCGGCATCCGTCGAGGTGCGCAAGGCACTCGGCCAGGTGACCGTCGCCGTCGGCAACCGCGAGGAGTGCGAGGTCGCGGTGGGCGAGAGCGATCCACACCGAGCAGCCGACGCGCTGCTGGATCTCGGCGTCGAACTCGCGATCGTGAAGCGGGGTCCACGCGGCGTGCTCGCCAAGACCAGGGAGCAGACGGTCGAGGTCGAGCCCTATCCGGTGCAGGTCGTCAATGGACTCGGTGCCGGCGACGGCTTCGGCGGCGCACTGTGTCATGGACTTCTGCAGGGATGGGAGCTCGAGCGAACGATCCGGTTTGCGAACGTTGCAGGAGCGATCGTGGCGACGCGCAGGGAGTGCTCGACCGCGATGCCGACAACCGCCGAGGTCGAGACCGTGCTGAGGGAGCTCGACGGTGTCCCTGCCTGACGCGATCGCTCGGCTGCGCCGGCTGCGGCACAGCGAACCGGATGCCATCGGCTCGGCCCTGCACGCGAGGTCGCGGCGTCCGCTGGTGCGTGGCGACGGCCGTCTGTTCATCGTGGCGGCCGACCATCCCGCTCGCGGCGCCCTGGGGGTTCGGAAGAACCCGCTGGCGATGGCGAGCCGTTACGACCTTCTCCGGCGCCTCGCGCTCGCGCTCGAGCAGCCGGGTGTGGACGGCGTGCTCGGCACCCCCGACATCCTCGAGGACCTCGCGCTGCTCGGCGTGCTCGAGGACAAGATCGCCGTCGGCTCGATGAATCGAGGCGGACTGCGCGGCGCCGTCTTCGAGATGGACGACCGCTTCACGGGATATGACGTCGACTCCCTCGTCGCGTCGCGACTGGATGCCGCGAAGCTGCTCGTGCGCATCAACCTGCAGGACCCGGCAACGGCTCGCACGCTTGAACAGACGGCGCACGCGGTCACGGCATCCGCCGCCGCGAAACTACCGATCATGCTCGAGCCGTTCATGAGCGAGTGGGTGGATGGTCGCATCGTCAACGACCTGTCGACGGATGCCGTGATCACCTCCATCGCGATCGCGTCAGGGCTCGGCGCATCATCGGCATACACCTGGCTGAAGCTTCCCGTCGTCGCCGAGATGGAGCGGGTGATGCAAGCGACGACACTGCCGACGTTGCTCCTCGGCGGGGACAGCGATGCCGGCCCCGATGAGACCTATGCATCGTGGCAGGCAGCGCTCGGCCTGCCAGGGGTGCACGGTCTCGTGGTCGGCCGCACCCTTCTCTACCCCCATGACGACGACGTCGCACAGGCCGTGCACATCGCCGCCTCACTCGTTCACGGAAGCTGAGGACGATGGCCGTTCCCAACGAATGGTTCTTCCCACGCGGCACGCTGGTTGCCGGCGAATGGGATGCCGTGGTCGACGACCACATCGAAGGATGGCGGCACACGGGCATCCGTGTCGCATCGCTCGACAGTGCGTCGGTCGAGCTCGCGGCCGGTCACGTCGAGCGCATCGTCGTGCCGCTGGCCGGAGCGTTCCGGGTGCACCACGGTGGCACGACGACGGAGCTGGAAGGACGAGAGTCGGTCTTCGATGGACCCACCGATGTTCTTTTCGTCGGCGCGGGCGAGGGCTTGACGATCGACGGCGGTGGCCGGGTCGCCGTGGCGGAGGCGTACACGAGCGTGCGCACCCCGAGCCGCTACCTGGCCAGACCCGATGTGCCCCTCGAGGTGCGCGGCGCGGGCAAGGACACCCGGCAGGTTCACAACTTCGGCACGCCCGAGGTGCTGGATGCCGCATCCATCATCGCCTGCGAGGTGATCACGCCCAGCGGCAACTGGTCGTCGCACCCCGCCCACAAACACGACGAGGACGTGCCGGGCCACGAGTCGCAGCTCGAGGAGATCTACTACTTCGAGGCGGCTCCGCACTCCGGTCTGCGCCCGCCGGCCGACGTCGACGCGTTCGGAACGTTCGCGACCTACCGCTCAGCGGCAGGGGACATCCAGACAGACGCGCTCGTGCGCACCGGTGACATCGCGTTGGTGCCTTTCGGGTACCACGGTCCGGCAGCGGCGGCACCGGAGTACGACCTTTACTACCTCAACGTGATGGCCGGTCCCGGCCGGGAACGGGCCTGGTTGATCAGCGACGATCCACGGCAGTCGTGGATCAGGGACAACTGGGCGACGCGGCTGCAGGACCCCCGCCTTCCTTACGGCACTCGAAAGTTCGGAGAATCCGCATGACGACGCGCAGACTCACCGTCGGGCAGGCACTCGTCGAATTCCTCGGCCACCAGTGGACCGTGGACGGCGGCATCCGTGAGCGCACCGTGCCCGGCATCCTGGGCATCTTCGGGCACGGGAATGTGGCAGGCATCGGGCAGGCGCTCAAGCAGTACAACGTTCTGCAACCGCAGCTGCTGCCGTACCACCAGGCACGCAACGAGCAGGCGATGGTGCATCAGGCGGTCGGCTTTGCACGGATGCACCGGCGCCGGGCGACGCTCGCGGCCGCGGCATCCGTGGGTCCGGGAGCTGCCAACATGCTGACCGGAGCCGCCCTGGCGACCGCGAACCGGCTGCCGGCGCTGCTGCTGCCGAGC
>DASZMW010000166.1:0-3650 GCA_035551735.1 Humibacter sp.
GTCGGCTGATGCGGGCAGGTTCGATCTGGCTGTTGACGGGACGGTGCGGGTCTCGAACGTCGGCGATGGTGGCGACACGGGTGTGATCTCGGTGGCTACCGGGAGCTCGCATTCGGTGAGCGAGGCGGCGCACTCGGGCACCTCGCTGGCCGATTACACCTCGACCTGGTCGTGCTCGACCAACGGCGGTACCGCGACGACGGGCTCGGGCGCTTCCGTGACTGGGCTGACGGTCGCCAAGGGTGACGCGGTCGTGTGCACGTTCACGAACACGCGAAAGTCCTCCATCACGATCGTGAAGGATGCGATCGGAACGAAGGACGACACGTTCTCGTTCACCGGGTCGGGTACCGGGGTCGACTCCAGCTTCACGATCACGACCTCGAATGGAACCAACCAGAAGGTGTTCCCCGGCCTGGCCGCAGACACCTACACGGTGACCGAGGGCGATCTGCCGCCAGGGTGGGCGTTCACGTCGCTTTCCTGCTCCGATCAGAGCGACGCGAGCGGAGCGAGCACCATCGACGGCCAGGGGGCCACGGTCAGCCTCCAGGCCGGCGAAAACGTCACCTGCACGTTCACGAACACCGAGAAGGGCACGATCGTGATCACCAAGGACACGCTCGGTGGCAACGGATCGTTCGACTTCACCTCGAACCTTCCCGATCCTGCCGACGGCGGTGACTTCACGCTCGACACCGGCACCAGCAACACGGCCTCGCAGGAGTTCAGCGTCTCGCCGGACGACTACACGGTCGCGGAGCCGGTGCCGGATGGCTGGACGCTTACCGGCCTCAGCTGCGACCAGGCGACGGAGGGGAACCCGAACGGCGGCCGGGTCGACGACGAGAACTCGGCGCAGGCCGACATCCACGTCGAGGCCGGCGGAGTCGTCCACTGCACCTTCACGGACGGCGCGCAGCCGAGCTTGGTCGTCGTGAAGAACGTCGACAACTCGAATGGCGGCGGTTCCAAGCTGCCCGGCGACTTCACGATGCACGTCTCCGGCCCGAACGACTACAGCCAGTCCGGGCCTGGGTCGAACCTGGGTACGGCGTACACGCTGCCGAGCTCTGGCACCTATTCGGTGACCGAGGACGCGGTGACCGGCTACTCGCTGACGAGCACCGCCTGCGGAGAGTCGACGACGAACTCTGTCCTGATCGACTGGGGCCAGACGGTGACCTGCACGCTGACGAACACCAGCGCAGCTCCGCCGCCGCCGTCTAGACCGCCCTCGACCCCGACGCCGGTGATCGATCTCGCGATCACCAAGATCGGATCGCCGAACCCGGCGATGACCGGCTCGAACATCACCTGGACGATGGTCGTCACGAACAACGGGCCGTCGACGGCTACCGGCATCAACCTCGGCGACCCGCTGCCGGCCGGGACGACTTTCGTCTCGGTGGCGGCGACGCAGGGGACGTGCGCAGGCGGCGCGGTGATCAGCTGCCAACTCGGCGCTCTCGCTAGCGGGGCCTCGGTCACGATCACGCTCGTCACGACCGCGACTACTGCCGGCACCGACACGAACACGGCGACCGTCGTGGGCAACGAGTCGGAGTCGAACACGGCGAACAACACGGCGAGCGCATTGGTCGCCGTGAACACGCCGCCCGGCGTATTCAAGCCGCCGAAGGTGAAGCCGCGTGTCTACTGCGCCGCGCTGATGGTGTCGCCCAAGTCGCTCTTCACGGGTCGGCATGCCCTGCTGACGATGAAGGTGACCAAGCACGCCAAGGCGGTCGCCGGAATCAAGGTCCGGATCACTGGAGCGGGTCTGCTCATCGTCACGCACGCCACCAACAAGAAGGGCGTCGTGAAGCGTGGAGTATTCCCGAAGAAGGCCGGCATCGTCACTTTCGGGCCAGTGGCTCAGAAGAGCTGCAGAAGCGCCCGCATCGGCGTGATCGGTGTCTTCACGCCGCCGGTGACTGGATGACTCAGCCGTATCTGCTGGTGCGGGCCGCCCCGGCGGCCCGCAGCGTTACGGCCGCGACGCTCGGTCGCGGGCTCGACCGATCAATGGTCGTCGATGGGGCTCTCGACGAGACCGTGCTGGTAGGCGAGTCGGGCCGCTTCGGTGCGATTGGAGACGCCGAGCTTTCTGTAGATGTTGGTCAAGTGGAACTTGACGGTCTGTTCCGCGACCCAGAGTTCCTTCCCGATCGCGTCGTTCGAGAGGCCGCGCGCGAGCGCGGCCAGGATCGCAGTTTCACGTTCCGTGAGTCCAGCTGCCCGGCCCGGACTGTCGCGCTCCGGGAGGCCGATCGCGCTGAAGACGGTTCCCTCCATCGCCTGACGCAAGGCCGACGGGAGATCGATGGGATTGATCGTCTTCACGATGTAAGCGCTCGCTCCGCGCTTGAGGACGCTCTGGATGACGTTTTCGTCGGTCGAGACGGACAGGATGACGACCTTCACGTTCGGATGCTGCTTGCGGATGCGGCTGAGCGAGGTCAAGCCGTCGGCACCGGGCATTCGCAGGTCGAGGAGGACGAGATCGGGTTTGGTGCGGTTGATGAGAGGGAGCACCTGCGAACCCGAGGAAGCCTCGCCGACGACCTCGAAGTCGCTCGACTCCTCCAGAGCTCGCTTGATCCCGTCGACGATCAATTTGTGGTCGTCGGCGATGACGACTCGCATACCCGCCTCACCTCCTCATGGCCAGGACCTGAGCTCCCCATCGTAATCGGTGTTGGTGACGTTTCCCACGGTGCGGCCCAATGACGGCGCTCGCCACGGACACCGGGGCGAGGGCCCGCGTGCTCATAGCGGCCGATCACGACGCAACTCGGACGGGGATCCGCTTGGCGCTGGCCGGCGCGGCAGACGTCTCCGAGGCGGATGATGCCCAGGCTGCGGTCGATATGGCCGTCCGGGACCGCCCTGACGTGTGTGTCGTCGATTTCACACCCGCCGGTCGCGGCATCCGCGCAACTGCCGAGATCACGACGCGGTTCCCCGGGGCAACCGTCGTCGTGATGACCGATCGGATCGACGAGGACGAGTTCCTCACTGCGATTCAGGCCGGGGCCACCGGCTACGTATCGCAGCAAATCGACCCGGCGCGTCTACCGCACCTCATTCGAGACCTGATGCGGGGCGAGGCAGCAGTGCCACGGGCGCTCGTAACACGCCTGCTCGACGAATTCCGCGGACGCGAGCGCCGCCGTCTTGCGCTCCGTGAGCAGCGGGGCGTCGAACTCACGGAGCGCGAGTGGCAGGTCGTGGAGGCGCTTCGGCACGGCATGACGACGCGGCAGATCGCCGAGCGGCTTGGTATCCATGAGGTCACCGTTCGGCGCCACATCAGCGGCGTACACCACAAGGTCGGCGTGCGGACGCGGTCCGAGCTGTTGGACATGCTCGCCAGCGTCGAGGGTGCCGAGCGGTGACGGATCTTGTAGGCGCGGCGTCTTTCGCTCCGGTCTAGGCATAGGCGGCAACTGCGCGAGCCGATGCTCTGCACCGGCGCTACCGCGGGGCCTCGTCGATCACTGCTTGCGCCAGCTTCGCTCGCGCAGGAGGCCGAAGACGCATCGCTCCTCAACCGGTACGGGACCCCGGCGAAAGACAGTGAGCCGCGCTCCGAACCGGCTGCAGTCCCTTGCGCTGCGGTCCGCCGCTGCCGCCGTCGTCGTTCT
>DASZMW010000167.1:0-3385 GCA_035551735.1 Humibacter sp.
AGCCTTGCGGTCCGCCCTCGGCGCGGTGGCGCCGCACGCCGAGGTCGTGGAGTTCCCCGCGTGGGAGACGCTCCCGCACGAACGACTGAGCCCGAGCCCGGAGATTGTGGGCAAACGACTCGCCGCCCTGCGCCGATTGGGCACGTGGAGGCCGGATGCCGGGCATCCGCTGATCGTCGTGGCCTCCGTGCGCGCCGCCCTGCAGCCGATCGCCGCCGGACTCGATCGGCTGGAGCCGATCGTGCTCGAACAGGGCAGCCGGGGCAACGACCTCACCTCGATCCAGTCGCGACTGGTCGCCCTCGCGTATTCGCGTGTTGACATGGTGACCAGACGCGGTGAGTTCGCGGTGCGCGGTGGCATCCTGGACGTATTCGCCCCCACGGCGGACCATCCGGTGCGCGTGGACTTCTTCGGCGACGAGGTGGAGCAGATCCGCGCATTCTCGGTCGCCGATCAGCGCTCATTGCCGCACGAGGCGCCGCTGGTGCAGCTCTCTCCCGCGCGCGAGCTTCTGCTCACCGACGCCGTCAGGCAGCGTGCCGCCGAGATGGCGCACGAGTTCCCTGGCTTGGAGCAGTTGCTGACGAAGGTGGCGGAGGGCATCCCGGTAGAGGGCATGGAGTCGCTCGCCCCCGCGCTGGTCGACAGGCTGGTGCCTCTCACCGATTACCTGCCGGACGGCGCCGCTGTGGCCGTGATGTCGCCGGAGCGCGTCGCCGCGCGAGCGCTGAGCCTCGCGGAGACGAACCGCGAATTTCTCGAGGCGGCCTGGAGCGCTGCCACCGTCGGCGCTGCTGCGCCCATCGACCTCGCCTCCGGCGACTTCATTTCGCTGCGTGAGCTGCGTGATGCAGCACAACTCAGCAGGCCCGGGGACAGCCTCCCCGAACACCCGTGGTGGACGTTCTCGAGTTTCGACACCGGCGGAGCGGAGCCGCTCGTGCCGATCGCGGAGCAGTCCGTCGAGGACCTCGCCGAGTCGGCCGGCGACTACGTACGCGTCGTGGCGGATGCCGTTCCGAGCTTCGCCGGCAACGTCGACGGGGCGATCGGGCACGTCGCGCAGCGGCTCTCCGACGGGTGGCGGGTCGCCATCGTCGCAGCGGGCCACGGACTCGTGGAGCGAGCCGTCGACGTGCTTTCGGAGCGCGGTGTGGCGGCCAGGCAGGTCGAGGACTACCCGGCCGATGCCGAGGCGGGCGTCGCGTACGTGCTGCCGGCATCCGTGGAGCAGGGCTTCGAGCTGCCGGACGCGAAGCTCGCAGCGATCGGTGAGACCGAGTTCTACGGCCGCACCGTCGGCTACGACTCGCGGCAGGTGAAGAAGCTTGGCGTGCGGCGCAAGAACGTGGTGGACCCGCTGCAACTCAAGCCGGGCGACTTCGTCGTTCACGAGACGCATGGCATCGGCAAATTCGTCGAGTTGGTGCAGCGCGAGGTCACGCGCGGAACGGGTTCGGCTCGTGGGCGCAACGCCGTGACGTCGAAGCGCGAGTACCTCGTGCTGGAGTACGCGCCGTCGAAACGCGGATACCCGGGCGACAAGCTCTACGTGCCGACCGATCAGCTCGACCTGCTCAGCCGCTACGTCGGCGGCGAAGCGCCTCAGCTTTCGAAGATGGGCGGCAGCGACTGGTCGCAGGCGAAGGGACGCGCCCGCAAGGCGGTGCGCGATATCGCGGTCGAGCTCGTGAAGCTGTATTCGGCGCGCATGGCGTCGAAGGGGCATGCCTTCGGGCCGGACACGCCGTGGCAGCGCGAGCTGGAAGAGGCGTTCCCGTTCGTGGAGACGCCGGACCAGGTGCAGAGCATCGACGAGGTGAAGGCTGACATGGAACGGCCGATCCCGATGGACCGGCTCATCTCGGGCGATGTCGGCTTCGGCAAGACCGAGATCGCGGTGCGCGCGGCGTTCAAGGCGGTGCAGGACGGCAAGCAGGTGCTCATGCTCGTGCCGACCACCCTGCTCGTGCGACAGCACTTCGAGACCTTCCAGGAGCGGTTCGCCGGCTTCCCGGTACATCTGCGCCAACTCAGCAGGTTCCAGACCGACCGCGAGGCGAAGGAGGTGCTCGACGGTCTCGCCGACGGCACTGTCGACGTCGTGATCGGCACCCACCGCCTGCTGTCGAAGAACGTCTCGATCAAGAACCTGGGCCTCGTCGTCATCGACGAGGAGCAGCGCTTCGGTGTCGAGCACAAGGATGCCCTCAAACGGCTGAAGACGAACGTCGACGTGCTCGCGATGAGCGCGACCCCCATCCCGCGCACGCTCGAGATGGCGGTCACGGGCATCCGCGAGATGTCTACTCTGGCGACGCCGCCGGAGGACAGGCATCCGATCCTCACCTTCGTCGGGCCGTATTCGGAAAAGCAGGTGGCTGCTGCCATCCGTCGCGAGCTGCTGCGCGAGGGACAGGTGTTCTTCGTGCACAACCGGGTGTCGAGCATCCAGCGCGTGGCGTCGCAGCTCGCCGAACTCGTGCCGGAGGCGCGCATCGCGGTCGCACACGGCCAGTTGAACGAGCACGCGCTGGAGCAGATCGTGGTGGACTTCTGGGAGCGCAGGTTCGACGTGCTCGTCTCAACGACGATCATCGAGACCGGCCTCGACATCGCGAACGCGAACACGATCATCATCGACAGGGCCGACAAGTACGGGCTGTCGCAACTGCACCAGCTGCGCGGTCGCGTTGGCCGTGGTCGTGAGCGCGCATACGCGTACTTCCTCTGGGATCCCGACAAGCCGCTCTCCGAGACAGCTCACGACCGGCTCTCCACGATTGCGGCCAACAACGAGCTCGGCAGCGGTATGCAGGTGGCGCTGAAGGATCTCGAGATCCGCGGCGCTGGCAATCTGCTCGGCGGCGAGCAGTCAGGGCACATCGCGGGCGTCGGGTTCGACCTCTACCTGCGGATGATCGGCGAGGCCGTGAACACGTTCCGCGGCGAGGTCGCCGAGGGGCAGACGGAACTGCGACTGGAGCTCTCGGTCGATGCGCACATCCCCGAGGAGTACGTGGACTCCGAGCGGTTGAGGCTGGAGGCGTACCAGAAGCTGTCGGCGGCATCCGCACCGAATGCGAAGCCCGAGTCGATCGACCTCGTGCTCGAGGAGCTCACCGATCGCTACGGCGAGCCGCCCGAGGCGGTGACGAACCTCATCGCCGTCTCCCGGTTGCGCAGGCGCGCCCAGCAGGCCGGGCTCTCGGATGTCGTCGCGATGGGTCCGAACCTGCGCATCGCGCCGGTCGACCTGCCCGATTCGCTCCAGGTGCGGCTGCAGCGCCTGTATCCGAAGTCGCGGCTCGTCACCGCCCAGAAGGTGGCGCTCGTGCCGTTGCCGGTCATCGATGGCGAGTCTCTTCAGGATGCCGAGCTG
>DASZMW010000168.1:0-8394 GCA_035551735.1 Humibacter sp.
CCGATCGTGCGCTGGGGTCTGCCGATCGCCAACCTCTTCGTCAATCTCAGCGCCGCGGGCATGATCGGCGCCCTCGTGCTGGCGTGCTTCGCGCTGAGCCCGAAGGAGCCCGAATACGACAGGGCGCTGGACGTCGCGGCCGGCTCCGCCGCGGTCATGACGATCGTCAGCGCCATCACCGGGGTGCTCACCTACCTGGACGTCACGGGGTCGCCACTCTCGTTCGATCAGTCCTTCAGCGACGGCATCAGCCAGTTCGCCACGCAGATCTCCATTGGGCAGGTCTGGCTGGCGATCACGCTGATCGCGGCGGTCTCCACCGTGCTGTGCTTCGCCGTGCGCAACCAGACCGCGCTCGTCTTCGTCACGATCCTCGCGTTCTTCACTCTGCTGCCGATGGCGCTGAGCGGCCATGCGGCCGGAACGGCAGGACACGACCAGGCGATCACGTCGCTCGGGCTGCACATCGCGTTCGCCGCGATCTGGCTCGGCGGTCTGCTCACGATGGTGCTCATCCGCAAGACCCTGCACGGTGAGCGGCTCGTCACCGTGCTCGAGCGCTACTCGACCCTCGCGATCATCTCGTTCGTCGTCGTCGCGTTCTCGGGCATCATCAACGCCGATCTGCGCATCGGAACGCTGCAGAACCTGCTCACCTCCTACGGCGTGCTCGTGCTGGTCAAGACTCTTGCGCTCGTCGCCCTCGGCCTGTTCGGAATGTTCCAGCGGCGCTACCTGATCGGCCGGCTCAAGCGCACCGGCGGCCGCAAGCTCTTCTGGTGGCTGGTCTCTGCGGAGCTGGCCTTCATGGGGATCGCCGAAGGCGTCGCGGCCGCCCTGGCGCGCACCGCCACGCCGGTCGCCGATGTCCCGGTGTCGGCCCCGACACCCGCAGAGGTGCTCACGGGTGAACCGCTGCCCGCCCCACTCACGCTCGCCCGCTATGTCTTCGGCGTGAACGTCGATCCGCTCTGGCTGATCGGATGCTGCTTCGCGCTCTTCTTCTACATCGCCGCCGTCGTGCGGCTGCATCGACGTGGCGACAAGTGGCCGGTCGGGCGCACGATCGCGTGGATCGCGGGCATCCTGCTGCTGCTCTGGGTCACCAACGGCGGCATCAACGTGTACGAGAAGTACCTCTTCTCGAGCCACATGCTCGCGCACATGCTGCTCACGATGGCGGTGCCCCTACTCCTCGTTCCAGGCGCGCCCGTCACGCTCGCGCTCAGGACGATCAAGAAACGCGGCGACGGATCCCGCGGTGCGCGTGAGTGGATCCTGCTCGTCGTTCATTCGAGGGTGGCGACGGTCCTGACGCATCCGCTCACGGCCGCCGTGCTGTTCGCCGGCTCGCTCTGGGTGTTCTACTACTCACCTCTGTTCAGTTGGGCGACCACCGATCACATCGGGCACGAGTGGATGATCTTCCACTTCTTGATCGTCGGCTACCTGTTCGTTCAGTCCCTGATCGGCATCGATCCGGTGCACTACCGATTCCCGTATCCGCTGCGGCTCGTGCTGCTTCTGGCCACGATGGCGTTCCACGCGTTCTTCGGCCTGTCGATCCTCACTACGAACGGCCTGTTCCTCGCCGATTGGTTCGGCGCAATGGGCCGAACATGGGGCACAACGCCGCTCGGAGACCAGCAGCTCGCCGGCGGCATCGCCTGGAGCATCGGCGAGATCCCGACCCTCGTGCTGGCCATCGTCGTAGCCGTGCAGTGGAGCGGCAGCGACGCAAAGGAGAGCAAGCGCAGCGATCGTAAGGCCGATCGCGACGGCGACGCCGACCTCGTCGCCTACAACGCGATGCTGCAGCGCATGGCAACCTCCGAGCCCGATGGTCGGGGGCCTGGGCAGGATGCCCAGTCGGATGCCGCGAAGGAGCCCCAGCGTTGAGCGCGGTGAAACTCACTGCCGAGCAGTCCGCCGTGTACGACGCCATCGAGCACACGCGCGACCACGTCTTCGTCACCGGTCGTGCAGGGACCGGAAAGTCGACACTGCTGAACCACCTCAGCTGGAACACCGACAAACAGCTCGTGATCAGTGCACCGACCGGCGTGGCGGCGCTCAACGTCGGCGGGCAGACCATCCACTCTCTGCTGCGCCTGCCGATCGGCGTCATCGCCGATCACGACCTCGACCAGCCGCGCGAACTCGTCAAGCTGCTGAACACCATCGACACACTCGTGATCGACGAGGTCTCGATGGTGAACGCGGACCTGATGGATGCCATCGACCGCGCCCTCCGCCAGGCCAGGCAGCGCAAACTCGAACCCTTCGGCGGCGTGCAGATCGTGCTATTCGGCGATCCCTACCAGCTCGCCCCCGTGCCGGGCGACTCCGAAGAGCGGGCCTACTTCGCTGACCACTACCGGTCGATGTGGTTCTTCGACGCGAAGGTGTGGCAGGAGACGACGCTGCGCCGCTTCGAGCTCGGCGAGATCCACCGGCAGCACGAGCTCGATTTCAAGCTCATGCTCAACGCGGTGCGCCACGGACGGGTCACGAAGGAGATCGCCGACCGGCTGAACGATGTTGGTGCGCGCCCTGCGCCCGATGACGGAACGATCACGCTGGCGACGCGCAATGATTCCGTGAACCGCATCAACGCATCCGCTCTCGCGAAGCTGCCAGGGCGAGCGCTCAGCGCCAAGGCCGAGGTCTCTGGCGATTTCGGCACCCGCAACTTCCCTGCGGACGAGACGCTCGAGCTGAAGGTCGGTGCGCAGGTGATGTTCCTGCGCAACGACAGCGGGCAGGGCGGTGACGGTCCGCGATGGGTGAACGGAACCATCGGCACCGTTGTACGTATCGACTCGACCGTGTTCGTCGACGTCGACGGCGATGTGCACGAGGTCGAGCCTGCCGTGTGGGAGCGGTTCAAGTACACCTACAATCCGCTCACGAAGAAGCTCACGAAAGACATCGCCGCCGAGTTCACGCAGTTTCCGCTGCGGCTCGCCTGGGCGGTCACGATCCACAAGTCGCAGGGGAAGACGTACGACAGCGCGATCGTCGACCTCGGTGCACGAGCGTTCAGCCCTGGACAGACCTACGTCGCGCTCAGCAGGCTGACATCGCTCGAGGGCCTCTACCTGACCCGGCCGCTCAGGCCCAGCGACGTTCTCGTCGACCGTGACGTCGACCGATTCATGAGCAACCGCGAAGACTGATCCCGCGCTGCCGGAACGCAGTCGGGCGCGGTGGGGACGTCGGAGCAGCCTAATCGGTACCCAGTCCAATGGGTATCCAGCCCAGTCGGCACCCATCTGTGGTCAGACCACATCTGAGCGGCCATCATCCGATTGGATGATTTCCGGTCGGAAGATGCCGTCTCGTTACCGTTGGCTCCCGATGAACGGCCGAAGCACGCATAGGCTGAAGAACAGGATCCGGGGGGACCGCGGGGGGATGTATGTCACGGCCAAGGGGGCGCAGCCGTCGGCTGACGCTGATCGCGGGAGCGCTGAGCGCAGTGCTCGCGACCTCGCTCGCCCTTGCGGGGTGCACGCAGGAGGTGGGCGGAACGCCCGAGCCGTCGCAGGCATCCGTGACACTTCCGTCCAGTGAGTCGAACTCGATCAAGACCGCAGTGACGGATGCCATGAAGCTCGTCGGTACGCCGGGCGCGATCGTCGGCGTATGGGCGCCGTGGGCCGGCAGCTACGAGGCCGGCATCGGTACGACCACCCTCAAGGGCAAGGTGCCCGTCGGCGTGAACATGCCCTGGCGGGTCGGCTCGGCCACCAAGTCGATGACCTGCACCGTGCTGCTCTCTCTCGCGCAGAAGGGCACGGTCTCGCTCGACGACCCCGTCTCGAAGTACCTGCCGCGCGTCGTGGGCATCGACGGGCTGAAGCTCGGGCAGTTGTGCCAGAACACGTCGGGACTCGGCGACTACATGAGCGCCCTCGGGCCACAGTTCGTCGACAACCCGCTGCGTACATACGTGCCGATGGAGTTGCTCTCCGACGGCATGGGCCAACCGCGCGCCGGAACGCCGGGGCAGCGCTGGTCGTACTCGAATGCGGGTTACATCCTGCTCGGCATGGCGCTGCAGGCGGCGACCGGCAAGGACTGGCAGTCGCTGTACAGCAGCGAGGTGTTCGGCCCGCTCGGCATGACGTCGTCGATGCTGCCGAGCGGCACGGACATCTCAGGGTCGAAGCTGCACGGGTACGCCACCTCGCTGGATGCCATCACGGGCGACCCGAAGTGCGGAACGGTGGTGGATGACACGCGGCTCGCGCCGAGCTCGGCGTGGACCTCGTCGGGAGTCGTCTCGAACCTGTCGGACCTGAAGACGTTCGCGCAATCGTTCGCCACGGCGTCCCTGCTGAAGGGCGACGAGAAGAAGGCGGCATGGCAGACGGTGCCGCTCGGCGCGAATGTCGCCGCATGGCAGGCATACGGGATGGGCGGCATCCAGCTCGGCCCGATGCGCGGGCACGACGGGGCGGTCCCCGGATTCATCACGTCGATGCTGAGCGATCCCACCTCGGGTCTCACGGTCGTGGTGATGCTCAATGACTCGACGTCGGGCGCCGCCTACGCGCAGGCCATCGCGATGCGGCTCGCGGCGATCGCCGCCGCCTTCAAACCGGCGACCGGCCACACGGCGCCGACCATCAAACTGCCATGGACAGCGGATGCCGCTGCCGCCTCGATCAACCAGCTCGCGGTGTGCCGAGCAGCAGGTTCGCCCCCCGCACCGAAGCCGGCACCCGTGCCGAAGCCAGCCCCCGCCGTCTACCAGCCGCTTCCCTCGAACTGAGCGACTTTTCGATCTGAGCGCCTCCCTCGAACCGGGCCCTGCCGTCGAGCGATCGGCGGCTCTAGGCTCTACGCATGCCTATCGTGCCCGACACCAAGAACTGGACGTGGGTGCTCGAGCGCCCCTGCCCCGACTGCGGGTTCGACGCCAGCGTCGTCGCGTTCGCCGACGTGCCGGGGATCACGCGTGACAATGTCACGGCCTGGGTTCCAGTGCTCGAGCGGGACGACGTGCGGGTGCGACCCGACGAGAGCACGTGGTCACCGCTGGAGTACTCGGCGCACGTTCGCGACGTGTTCCGCGTGTTCGCCGGCAGGTTGCGTCTCATGCTCGACGAGGACGGCCCCGAATTCGAGAATTGGGACCAGGACGCCACCGCGGTTGCCGAACGGTACGACGAGCAAAACCCTGCCGAGGTCGCGTTCGACCTGCGTAACGTCGGCATTGCGCTCGCGGATGCCTTCGAGCGCGTTCCGCAAGCCGCCCTCGGTCGCACCGGCCGCCGCAGCGACGGCTCGATCTTCACCGTCGAGACGCTGGCGCTGTACTACATCCACGACCCGGTCCACCACCTCTGGGACGTGACCCACTGACCCCCCCAGTTCCCTGAGCGAGCGTCAGCGAGTCGAAGGGCACTTCCAATCGCCGAGTCGAAGGGCGCTTCTCATCGCCTGGTCGAAGGGCCCCTAATAGTCGAGTCGAAGGGCGGCCCTTCGACTCGCTCCGCTCGCTCAGGGAACTGAGGTCGACCGGGATCGGCTACCCGCAGAGGGCGACGCCCGGCGAGGTGAGGATGACGGTGCGGTTCTGCTCGGCGAGGGCGTCGGAGTAGGTGCCGGAGGCATCCGTCTCGGTCTTGAACCCGCACCACTCGTGTCCGACGCCCGCTGTGGTGAGCAGCGACGCGGACACGCCGAGGGTGACGAGGGCCTGCTTGACGGCATCCGCTCGCTGTTTCGACAGGGTGAGGTCGGCCGTGTTGCTCGTCGCCTGGTCCTTCGACGCGGTGCCGGTGATGGTGATCACCTGCCCGTTCTGCTCGATGGACGGGACGAGACCGGCGAGCACCTGCTGCGCTGTCGACGGGTTGGTGAATGTCGCGGTGTCCTTGACGAACAGCAGGTCGCTGTCGCGCACCACGATCGGCTGCGTCCAGTTCGTATTGGTCGCCGTGGCGGGAACGGCCACCGCTGTCACGGCAGGCAGACCGCTGGCCGCTGAGCCGGATGCCGTCTCCGACAGCACCGAGAGCGTGCCGCCTGCCGCCTTGATGATCGCGCTCCAGATCGCCTCGAGATTGCTGCGCGCCGTGATGGTGAGCGGCTGCTGGCTGCCTGCCACGTCTCCCATTCCCGACCAGTACACGGTGACGCCGGAAAGATCCTTCGGCAGCTCGCCCTTCGACTTCAGGTCGGCGACCACGCTCGACGGGTCGGCAGTGAGCAGCCCGCTCACGGCGAAGTTCAGAGGGTCGACGGTCTGCAATCCGCTTCCCACGACGACGACGCCCATCGAGTTCGTGCCGAGGCCGCGAGCAGCCTGGTCGATGGAGTCAAGAAAATCGACCTCGCCAGTGGATGCCTTCAGCCCGTTGATATACCCCGTCACCTGCGTGAGCTTGTTGCTCTGGTCGCTGCGGCAGACGATAGCGTCGTTCGCGGTCGACCCGAGCAGCGTGGTCCCCATGGCCTGCGGTTTGCCCGACGGGACGACGATGGTGACGCTGCCGTTGGTCTGGCCTGCTGCCTTGAGCTGGGCGGTGGCGGATGCCGACAACTGGGTGGCCGGTTCGTTTGCCGTGCTCCCGGCGACGACACCGATGTTCCGCTTGTTCGTCTGGCTGCACGTGCCGGTTGCGGACGATGAGGAGCACGCGGCGAGTGCGACGGCGACGAGGCCGGCCGCGACGATCGGCGCGATGATGCGAAGTGGGGAGCGCACGGGAATCCTCTCGATGGTGGGGAGGGCGGAGAACCTGAACTGAGACGCAGCTCAGTCGGCGGGAGCCGGCTGAGGGTTCTGTTCCGGTTCGCGGCGGAGCTGCAGCTCGTGGATGATCTGGCTCGTGCCCTGCGGGTCGCGTTGCCGCTCTGCAAGCTGCATCGCGAGCCGGGCGCGCAGTTGCTCGAGCCGGGAGCGGAGCACGTCCTGGGCGATGTCGTAGCGCGCGAGGTCGGAGGCGTCTTGCGCGGCCTGCTGTGCGATGGCATCCGCTGCCTTGAGTTGCTCGGCGAGCAGTCGGTCGCGGTACCGGCGCAACCTGGCGACCCGGTGCCATCCGCGCTCGACGGCGGTGACCAGCGGACGCGTCGTGAGCCACGCGGTGACGAAGCTCAGAGCCCCGGACGTGACGAGCACGCCGAGCATGAGGAACGCCATGAGCGTGTCCGGTGCGGTCCAGGAGAAGCCCGTGGCGGCCGTCGACGCCGCACCGACCAGACCGGAAAGACCACCTGCGGTCTGCGCGTCGAGTCCAGCCTTGACCCGGGCGAGGGTGATGACAACGAGGATCGCCGCCCACAGGATGCCCAGACCGATCGCGACGGCGACCCAGCCGCGCGTGCTGATTCCGCTCTCGATGCGGCGCACGAGCACCGCGATGATGTGCGGGATCGTCACGATCGCGGCGGAGATTCCGGCCGTGATGATGTACATCAGTGCGCCGATCGACCCGTACTGGCTGTCGTTGCGCAGCAGCAGCGTGAGCGTCTGCGACAACAGGTAGTAGTCGACGGCGATCATGCCGATGAGCAGCACGTAGACCAGTACGTGGGTGACAGGCGCGAGCCGGCCCAGGCGGGGCCCGCTGCTCGGCGGTCTCATCACGATGTCGCGTGCCATGGCTCCCCCTTACGCGTAACTGTGGAACTGCGGGTCACGGTCGGCCAGTTTGCGCTCGAGCATCGCAGCGTCTGCCTCCGCCTTGGCGAGGTCGGCGTACGCGCCCTTCAGTGCGCCGTTCACGAGCTCGACCCTGGACTTCGCGATGGTCTGCAGCGACTCGATCGTTGCCTCGTGGCGAGTGCGCTGGCGGGCGAGGTCGGAGAGCCCCACGTTCTCGAAGGCCGAGATCTCGTGCTCGAAGACGTCGAGCGTCTCGACGTCGAGCGACCTCCTCATGCGCCAGAGCCGCCAGCTCAACCGGCGATACAGCCGTCGAACCTTGGGCAACGTGTACTCGACGGTTTCGAGGCCGAACGCGTCGTGCGTGTCGACCATGCCGACTACGGCGCCCTGCCGATTGCGTGCTGCCATGTTCCCCTCCTGCTTCCGATCGGATGTTCCGACCAGGCCCCCTGCCGCGTGGTGCGTAAGTTCGGCGCACAACGGTCTGTCAAGCTTGCGTGCCCCTCCCTGCCATTTGCTGAACGGCCGGTGGACCTTCGCTATGTCTGCTGCGGAGGCCGGTCGGCCTGCGGCCGCGCCTCGACCGCAGTTCCGCCGAAGATGGTGCTGCCGTTCCAGAGGTCGAGAGCGCGGAAATTGTCATCGACCGTCAGCCACGCCGGGCGTTCCAGCGCCGGCGGACGATCGCTGATGTTCTCGGCTGCCGGATGCCTTCGGCGCAACGTGCCCCAGTACAGCGCCACCTTCTCATCCGAGTAGTCGAAGTA